>JBFXEP010000026.1:0-15257 GCA_050179995.1 Hyphomicrobium sp. | reverse complement strand
CGCTCGATGTCCTCGGTCGCCTTGCGGGTCTGCTCGGCGAGCGTCTTCACCTCGCCGGCCACCACCGCGAACCCCTTGCCGGTCTCGCCGGCACGCGCCGCTTCGATGGTGGCGTTCAAGGCCAGCAAATTGGTCTGGCTGGCGATGTTCTGGATAATGGCGGCGATGTCGCGAATGCTGTCGGTCTCTTTGGCGAGCGACTGCATCTCGACGGAGGTCGCCTCGGCGGCGGCCTTGGTGGTCGCGACGACGCTGCGGACGTTGCCGGCCGTGCCGGCGATCTCGGCGATCGACGCCGACATCTCCTCGGACGCCGCGGCGACGCTCTGCACGTTGCCCGAGGTCTGAGCCGATCTCGAGGCGGCCTCGCCGGCGTTGGTCGAGGTCTTGTCGGCGACACCGTCGAGCTGCTCGGCGGTTGCTTTCAGGCTCCCGACATCGGCCTTGAGCGCGTCGAGCAGCGCGCGAACCTCGCCCTGGAAGCGGGAAATCTCGCTCTGCATGCGCTCGCGCTGCTTCATCTCGTCGGCGGCGCGGCGGCCCTGCTCCTTGGCCAGGTGCTCCGCCTCCTCGTTGGCAGTCGCGGCCTCCATGAGCGCCATCTCGGAGGCGTCGAAGGTCTCCTCGACCTTGCGCGTGATCCAGCAGAGCGTCGCCGCCTGCACGATCAGGATCGCTGCATGCATCGCGACGCGCGCCAGATCGGGTGCGGCTTCGGGAAAGACGGCGGCGGTGAAGGTGTAGTTCAGGAGCAAGTGGTGGACCGCGACCACGGCGGCGTTCGCCGCTACGGCGCGCCAATCGCACCAGCCGGCGCACACCGCCAGCATAGCGAAGAAGTACATGTGCATGTCGATCTGGTAGGCGCTGCCGGACAGCGCATAGACCATGAGCGCGACCTGGGCCGCCGGCGCCATCGAGGTGGCGACGCGCGTCGCAAGGCCCGTTTCGTCGCTCTTCCAGGTGAGCGTCGCGCCGGCCGCGAGGAGAACCCCGCCGATGACGGCCGCGGCATTGAAACCGCCATTAGCGACCGTGAGGAGCGCGATGATCACCGCATTGGCCCAGATGATGGCGACGAGCGCGCGCGCGAAGGCCGTGCGTAGCGAGAGGATGTCTGCCGTCATGTGCGTCGCCCCCGAAGGCTAAGATCGTGCCCCACAGCCCGCGAAGCGGGCGTTCCAAACCAAGAGTGCTCCGGAGCCGTAAAGGCGGCTCACGAAGGCCGGATCGTCAGAGCGGCCGACGGCGATGGCATTCGTTGCCGCGCCTCCGACGATGCGTCCGTCCGCCGCCGCAATGACGGCGAGGGCGTCCGGGTGTCCGAGCCAGGGCGGCGAAATCACGAGAACATCGCCACCTGCCGCCGGATGGGTTGCAGCGGCCAGAAGAACGGCGACCACTGCCGTGGCATTGAGCGCGATCTTGCAGCCGTCCCGCATCTGTGCGGCACCTGAAATTCCGTATTCATATATACTCTGAGGTAGAATGGACAATTTTATGTAAATGCGTGCCTTTCATCTCTGGCTCTCGCATCGGTTGCAGATCGTCGTCAATGAGGGCGAATGCCCGTCGGGTCGCGAAAGCGTGATGCGGGCGGCCGCCCGGCGCCGGATTGTGGTGATAAATTGGTGCCGCCAGGAACCTTCTTGGCTCGACCGGATTGGCAATGCAATCCTGAGCCGATCCGCGCCAGATCGTTGGGCCTCAACAGAAGGAACCAATGTCATGGCCACTTACGAAGAACCCCATCCGATCGTCCTCTCGACCGACGAGGCGCGCGGCGGTGAAACCGGTCACCATGTGCGCTACATCCTCGGCTTCGGGCTGACGGGCGTCATCGCTGCGTTCGCGGCGATCGCGATCTACTTCGGCTTCGATGCACTCCACGAGCGGGCCTCCACCGCGTTCGCGCAGAGCCCGTCCGATTTGCTGCGAACGTTCGCGCCCTATGCGGCGATTGCGCTCGTCGGCGCGATCGGCGGCGGGTTGCTGCTCGGCCTCTGGAACATCCTCTCCGGCAGGAGCGCCGACACCAGCCAGACGCTGATGCGGCTCCGCGTCGTGACGCAGTTCGTGCTGATCTGCGTGATCATGGCAATCGCAGCCTACATCGCCCGATAGCGGCGGACGCGACGGCGCGCTAGCCGGCCAAGGGTTCACGCGCGAGGAAGCGGCGGGCGCTCGTCTCGTCGGGGCGGAAGCAGACCTCGCGCTTGCCGAACCAGCGGATGCGGTGCCTCTGCACCCAGTCGTAGATTGGGTCGCCGATGAAGCCCGGCACGATGCGACCCAGTTGGCCGAGCCAGCGCCACGGCGCGGGCATGGTGCGCGCGGCAGCGAGTGCGCCCGCCCAGCGCGTATAGGGCACGCCGCCCTGGAGCACCATGAAGGTGTCGAAGGTGTCGGGATCGAGCGCGTAGTGGCGATAGATGGCGCGCGGGATCGGGTCCTGGACGGCGGCGAAGCGGCTCGTGCCGTCGGGATCGCGGGCGAGCATCCACTGCACGCCGTCCGAGCAGAGGACGCAGTGGCCGTCGAATATGACGAGCGGCGCGCTGTCGTCGAAGCGCGGGACGGTGGGGTCGGTGCGGTAGGAGTGGCGCGTGTAGTCCAACCCGATGCCTCCGGAGTGGGGATGCCGGTGGCAGCTTAAGGCACTTCCCGCGGCTTGGCGCGGGCATTTGGGGGGAGGAGCAATGCGCCGGGAGCGAGGCTGCCGGTGCACGGTCCCGGCAACCTTCGCCAGGACCGTGCCTTGGGCTTACTTGCCGCCAGCCTGGATGGCCTTCACATCGGCTGCCGTCATACTCTTGCCGCCGATGCCCGTTCGCGAAAGTGGAGAAGCTCGTCGCTTACAAGGAGGGAATGATGCTGGAGCTCAGGCCTACATGCGAGAACTGCAACACGGCGCTGCCGCCCGACGCGACTGACGCGCGCATCTGCTCCTACGAATGCACGTTCTGCGCGGTCTGCGTGGAGAGCGTGTTGCATAACGTCTGCCCGAATTGCGGCGGCGGCTTCGCGCCGCGTCCGATCCGGCCGGCCTTGAACTGGCGCGGCGACAACTATCTCGGCAAGGACCCTGCGAGCACGATCGTGCGCCATCGGCCGGTGGATGCGGCGAAGCATGCGGCGTTTGCGGAGGCGATCAGGGGGATTGAGCCGGAGAGGCGGTGAGGCAGGCGCCAGCCGCTATGCGCCTGCTCGTCGCGGGCCTTGATCAGCGCTGACGTTTTCGAGGCCGGAACACCGGTGTCTAGCTCCTGAGGCCGGGCGCCTCCTGACCCGTGCGCTCGACGTACTCAGTATAGCCGCCGCCGTACTGATGGATGCCCTCTGGCGTCAGCTCCAGCACGCGATTGGAGAGCGCTGCCAGGAAGTGGCGATCATGCGAGACGAACAGCATGGCCCCCTCGTATTCCGCGAGGGCCTTGATGAGCATCTCCTTGGTCATCAGGTCGAGGTGGTTGGTCGGCTCGTCGAGGACGAGGAAGTTCGGCGGATCGAACAGCATCAGCGCCATGACGAGGCGGGCTTTCTCGCCGCCCGACAGCACGCGGCACCGCTTTTCCACGTCGTCGCCGGAGAAGCCGAAGCAGCCGGCCAGCGTGCGGAGCGAGCCCTGGCCGGCCTGCGGGAACGCGTGCTCCAGGGTTTCGAACACCGTACGCTCGCCGTCGAGCACGTCCATGGCATGCTGGGCGAAGTATCCCATCTTCACACTCGCGCCGATGGCGACGGTGCCTGCATCCGGCTCGGCTTCGCCTGCGATGAGTTTCAGCAGCGTCGACTTGCCGGCACCGTTGATGCCCATCACGCACCAGCGCTCGCGGCGGCGCACCTGGAAGTCGAGCCCCTCGTAGATGCTGCGCGAGCCGTAGCGCTTGTGCACGTCTTTCAAGGTCGCGACATCCTCGCCCGAGCGAGGCGCGGGCGGGAACTCGAAAAGAATGGACTGGCGCCGCTTCGGCGGCTCGACGCGCTCGATCTTCTCGATCTGCTTCACACGGCTCTGCACCTGGGCGGCGTGAGAGGCGCGCGCCTTGAAACGCTCGATAAAGCGCAGCTCCTTGGCGAGCATCGCCTGCTGGCGGTCGAACTGCGCCTGCTGCTGCTTTTCCCGGAGGGCGCGCTGCTCCGCGTAGAACTCGTAGTTGCCGGAGTAGGTGGTCAGCGATCCGGCGTCGATCTCGACGATCTTGGTGACGATGCGGTTCATGAACTCGCGGTCGTGCGAGGTCATCATGAGCGCGCCTTCGTAGCCCTTCAGAAACTCCTCGAGCCAGATCAGGCTTTCGATGTCGAGGTGGTTGCTCGGCTCGTCGAGCAGCATGACGTCGGGGCGCATGAGCAGGATGCGGGCCAGCGCGACGCGCATCTTCCAGCCGCCCGACAGCTTGCCGACGTCGCCGTCCATCATCTCCTGGGAGAAGGACAAGCCCGCCAGCACCTCGCGCGCGCGGCCATCGAGCGCGTAGCCGCCGAGCTCCTCGAAACGGCCCTGCACGTCGCCGTAGCGCTCGATGAGCGCCTCCATCTCTTCGGCGCGCCCCGGATCGGCAAGCGCTGCCTCGAGATCGGAAAGCTCGGCCGCAAGCGCGCTCACGGGTCCGGCGCCGTCCATCACCTCGGAGACGGCGCTGCGGCCCTCCATCTCGCCCACGTCCTGGCTGAAGTAGCCGATGGTGGTGCCGCGGTCGACGGAGACCTGGCCTTCGTCGGACTGCTCCTCTCCGGTGATCATGCGAAAAAGCGTCGTCTTGCCGGCGCCGTTGGGGCCGACGAGACCGATCTTCTCGCCGCGCAGAAGGGCAGCGGAGGCCTCGATGAAGAGGATCTGGTGGCCGTTCTGCTTCGAGATGTTGTCGAGGTGGATCATGCGCGCCGTTTTAGCGGCGCGAGCGGGAGCAGCAAGGGGCTAAGCGGCGCATCCTTGCCAATGGTGATCGCGAACGCCGTACGCTCAGTCCAGGACCTGACCGGAAGGCCTTACGCCTTGCGCTTCTTTCGCGCCGCGTAGCGAGCGTCGCGCACGGCTTTCTGCTCTGCTTGCGTCGCGACCGCGAGATCCGCTTCTTCGCGTGCCATGCGTGCGGCGACGGCGGCCAGCTCGGCCTTTTCCGCCTCCTCGCGGGCGCGCTGCTCGATCGCCGCCTGAGCCTTCGCTTCCTGACGGGCTTCGCGCGCGGCGGCTATGGCCTGGCGCTCGGCCTGGCGCTGGAGCACCTTCGGGTCATCGGCGGGGCGCTTCTCGGCGCGCTTCAGCATGGCTTGGCGGGCCGCGGATGCCGCCTGAAGGCGCTCGCCGAAGAACTTGTCGTTGAAGTGTTTCATGTCGATCCGTTGATTGGAGTTTGGAACACGGCCTTCGTAGCGTGCGGGCCGCAGGGCGTCGCGCTGGATGGCGCACAAAGGCAGGTCAGCGGCGTGACCGATGCCAAGCCAGGTGCGCCTCGTGACGTGATGATCGCTAGGCGGCTTGCGGGCGATAAACCACGGGCCGCGGCTTAGCCGGCTGGAATGCCAGTCGCATATGGACGTCGCAATAGGGCTTGCCGTCCTTCTTGGGGTGGCCGCAGAAGTGGAAATCCGCCGACATCGGATCGCCGAACGGCCAGCGGCAGTCGTCCGCGAGGAGCGTTTCGACGGTCTTTCTCTTGGCTTGCGGGATGTTCGAGGCGGGTTCGACGCGCACGGACGCCGGAAGGCTCTGATTGGTTTGCATGCAGCCTTATAGCACAGACGCCAGCGTTTGTCGTGCGACGCTTGAACGCTCCACGTAGCAGCCTGAAATCGGTGGCGCTCGATCGCTTGGAGACGGTGAAGGCCGTCTTCGGGATCATCAGAGCAGCAGTTGCGGCGATTCCGTTAAGAAGAATGCGCACCAGTATTAGGCACTCCGTGAACCTTGAGAAAGTCGCCAAACGAACTGAGAATTGATGGGATGGCGTGGGCGTTAAAGAAGTAGCAGATCTCCCAAAGGTCCTGCTGAGACAGTTTCAGCTTCTCGCCCACTTTAAGGACCCTGTGGCGCTCGCTCGATCTCATGAGGATATTGGTCTCTTCGGGTGTCGGCTGCCCAATCAAATGCGCCAGTGGAATTTCCTGTCCCGTTTCAACTCCCTGCGCGAGCATGTCCAATGCCAGCCACGTCAGAACGAGAGTGTCGCCGTGATTGACCCGCTTCGTAGTTACGTTCCCGAAGTCGTGAGTTAGACAGTTACGTGCTTCGTATAGGCTAGATACGCTTTCGGCGTGTTTTGTTTTAACTCCAAAGCTTTCACTTAAGCTCTTCAGCTTCGCTGGCACGCCAAACCGGTGAAATTTCTGATGCACCTTCGCCGGGTCACCGATGCTGTCCAGTTTTTTGCGCTCCTGATACACCGCGAGCGCGCCGTGGTGTATCTGATCCAGCATTATTGCGTAGTGCTCCGTTAGTTCTCTCAGTCCGCAGCCAGTGATCCACGTCGCGAATTCGCTCTTGAACTCGTCAACTCTCTCTGCTGGCAAGTTGTCGGGAAAAAACTCGATGGGAAGTCCGGTTTGTCCCGGCAATATTGGCAGTTTGTGAAGTTGGTAGTCGCGAAACTCCTTCCGATGGGCGGCGTTGAGGCCTAATCCCATGAACAGCACTGCGCGCCTAACGCCGGTGTGGGCGAGATTCCCCAGCTGCTCAAAATCTATGTGGACCATTTGTCTCCGCAAATGGGTCCCCCATCGTCTAGCTAGGTTTTTTTTGATCCGGCGGCGTTGCTTCAGTTGAGAGGGACGCAAGCGCTTCGTCCAAGCCCATGACGCTCTGGTCTTGTGAGCCCAAACGGCGAATGGAGACCTTCTTCTCTTCCGCTTCGCGCTTGCCGACCACCAGGATCACCGGGACCTTGGCCAGCGAGTGCTCGCGGACCTTGAGGTTGATCTTCTCGTTCCTGAGATCGCTCTCGACGCGCAGACCCGCCGCCTTGGCCTTCTCGACCACCTCCAGCGCATAGTCGTTGGCGTCGGAGACGATCGGCGCGACGACGATCTGCAGCGGCGCGAGCCACAGCGGGAAATGTCCGGCGTAGTTCTCGATCAAGATGCCCGTGAAGCGCTCCAATGAGCCGAACATGGCGCGGTGGATCATCACCGGCGTCTTCTTCTGCGAGTGCTCGTCGATGTAGAAGGCGCCGAGGCGGCCCGCCAGATTAAAGTCCACCTGCGTCGTGCCGCACTGCCACTCGCGGCCGATGGCGTCCTTCAGGACGTACTCGAGCTTCGGACCATAGAACGCGCCCTCGCCCGGCTGCAGCGCCGTCCTGATGCGGCCGTTCGAACGCTTCGTCACCTCGTCGAGCACGTCCTGCAGGGCCTTCTCGGCCTTGTCCCACAGCTCGTCGGCGCCGACGCGTTTCTCGGGGCGCGTCGAGAGCTTGATGAAGATGTCCTCGAAGCCGAAGTCGTTGTAGATCGACAGCATCAGATCGTTGATCTTGAGGCATTCCTCCATGATCTGATCTTCCGTGATGAAGATGTGCGCGTCGTCCTGCGTGAAGTGGCGCACGCGCAGCATGCCGTGCAAGGCGCCGCTCGGCTCGTAGCGGTGCACCTTGCCGAACTCGGCGATCTTCAGCGGCAGGTCGCGGTAGCTCTTCAAGCCATGTTTGAAGATCTGCACGTGACCGGGGCAGTTCATGGGCTTGCAGCAGAACACGCGCTCGTCGGGGAGCACGGTCGTGAACATGTTCTCGCCGTAGTTCTCCCAGTGACCCGACAGCTCCCAGAAGTGCTTCTCCATCATGTCGGGAGAGTTCACCTCCTGGTAGCCCTCGCGATCGAGGCGGCGGCGCATGTAGCCGATCAGCGTCTGGAAGAGCGTCCAGCCTTTCGGGTGCCAGAAGACGGAGCCCGGCGCCTCCTCCTGGAAATGGAAAAGATCCATCTCGCGGCCGAGCTTCCTGTGGTCGCGCCGCTCGGCTTCCTCGAGGCGGTGCAGGTAGTCCTTGAGCTCCTCCTCGGTGGCGAAGGCCGTGCCGTAGATGCGCTGCAGCTGCGGATTGTTGCTGTCGCCACGCCAATAGGCGCCGGCGAACTTCATCAGCTTGAAGGCGCGGCCGATCTGGCCCGTCGACGTCATGTGCGGGCCGCGGCAGAGATCGAACCAGTCGCCCTGGTAATAGATCTTGAGATCCTCGCCGGCGGGAATGGCATCCACCAGCTCGATCTTGAACGTCTCGCCCTTATCGCGGAAGACCTGCTTGGCCTTCTCGCGCGACCAGAACTGCTTGGTGAATGGCGCGTTCCTGGCGATGATCTCCGCCATCTTTTTTTCGATCTTCGGAATGTCCTCCGGCTCGAACGGCTGCTCTTTGGCGAAATCGTAGAAGAAGCCGTTGTCGATGACGGGGCCGATCGTCACCTGCGTGCCCGGCCACAGCGATTGCACGGCCTCGGCCATGACGTGCGCGGCGTCGTGCCGGATCAATTCCAGCGCCTCAGGGTCCGTGCGTGACACGAACTTGATCGAAACGTCGCGCGTGATGGGATCGGCGAGGTCGGCCAGCGCGCCGTCGAGGCTCATGGCCACCGTGCGCTTGGCGAGCGAGGGCGAGATCGACTTGGCGACCTCGAGGCCCGTGGTTCCCGAGGCGACCAAGCGGGTCTTGCCGTCGGGGAACGTGATCGTGACTTCGGAAATATTAGAATCGGAACGGGGGTCCGACATAGCGTCTCTCCTCTCACTCGCGGCATACCGATCCGCGTAAGGCAGGCGCTTAGATCGGCGGAGACGCGCGCAGAGTCAAGCCGAAGGCGTGGGTATCCGGCGCTGCGCGAGCTGAAAATCCGGCCCCTGCCTTGACTTGGCTAACGACTCCCGAGCTTCTGGCGGCGGGGGGCTCATGGCTTTCACTCGCTGGCCAATTCCGGGAACTTCCCGCGGCCTCTTGCTCGGGGTGGCGATGATTGCCGCTCCGGCCGGCGCCTGGGCACAGACCGGCGCTGCGACGCCGGGATTCTATTTCGAAGCCGAGGGGCAACGCGTCTTCGGCGCATCGGATTTCGACGCCGGCCTAGCGCCGGATCTGAGCCTCCTCACACTCCACACGCTCACCAGGGACGAGGGCGACGGCTTCGGCGGCGCGCTGGTGCTCGGCTACGCATGGGGCAACGCGTGGCGCGCGTCGCTCGGCTATCGCCGCCTCGAGGCCGCCACCGGCGGCGGGCCGATGGAGCCCTATGTCATCGCCTTCGTGCCGAGCATCGACCTCGCCGACGGCGGCATACCGTTCGACCTTTTCGACGTGCTGACGCGCGTCGAGTCGCGGACCTCCCTGGTCGATCTGCTCGCCGGCACGCAGATTGCGGTCGCCGCGGGACGCCTCGAAGTGTTCGGCGGCCTCTCCTACGCGAGGGTCGACCGCGATATCACCCTCGTCGACTGCGATTGCTCGGGGCTTGCCGTGCACTATGGCAGCACATTCGACGGCGTCGGCCCGAAGCTCGGCTTCCGTGGCGGGTTTCCCATCGGCGGGGGTGTGCAGCTCGTCGGCCGCGGCTCCGTCGCCGTCCTCTTCGGGCAGTCGGAGTTTCGCAACTCCCTGTCACAGCCGGACGGATTTGGACTCCCGGTGGTGCCGGTCACGGACAAGGACGGTCGCACCGTCGGCGCGTTCGATGCCGAAGCGGGCCTCGCGTTCGGAATCGGGGCCGGCACGCTGACGGTCGGGTATCGCGTCGACGCCTGGCTCGGCGCGCTCGACAGCGATCAGCGCGTCTCGGCCGACTTGCGTGACCTCGGGATGCCCGCGATCGGAGACAAGCGCGACGATCTCGTCGAGCACGGTCCTTTCGTGCGCTTTGCTGCCCCTCTCGCCGGGGTCAGCGACTGACGCTCACCAGTCGAAGAGCGACGAGACGGCCTCGGCGATGGCGCCGAAGATGCCGAGGATGAAATCGGCGATCGCCTCGAAGATCGACTGGAAGGTTTCGGACGCGCTCGAGCCCGCGACGAGCACCACACCGCCGCCGGACGCGACGATGGCCGATGTCACGGCGTTGAAGACGGTCGCCCAGAGGATGCCGAAGAAGATCACGCCGAGGATCAGGGCGGCGGCGGCGCGGCGGATGAAGCGGACAACGCCCGAGCGCGCGGCCGGGGCGGATGAGGTTGCGGGGTCGGTCATGGCAAACTCGTTTCAATGATGGGATTGCGAATTGCAGCGACCCTAGCGTGCCGCGCCTCGCCGGCGTGTTCCGGCCGGAACAGGTTCAATTCACGCCGAGGCTCGCGAGACCGGCCTTGCTCGCCGCGTTCGCCGGATCGATGGCAAGCGCGGCGCGGAAGTCGCTGATGGCGGCGTCTCGGTTGCCGAGCGAGGCGTGGATGTGGGCGCGCGTGTCCCACACATAGGCTTCCTTGCCGAGAAGCTCGACCGCCTTGTCGGCGTCGGCGAGGGCTTCCGTGTGGCGCTCGGCGCGGTAGTAGGTCCAGGCGCGATTGTTGTAGGCCTCGCCGTTCCTGGGCTCGAGGCGGATGGCGTCCGTATAGTCGGCGATGGCGCGCTGCCAGTCGCCCTTGTCGAAGTGGACGGTGCCTCTGAGGCTGAAGGCCTCCGCGGACGGCTCGGCGGCGATCGCGGCGCCGAAGGCCTGGGTCGCCTTGTCGAGCTCGTGGCGCTCGCGCAGCGCCTTGCCGTCGGACAGGTGGATCGCGGCGAGCTCGGCGCCCTTGGGGATGCCGCTGTCGAGCAGAAGCTTGCAGGCGGCCACGGCCTTGTCGGCGCTGCCCTTCGTGCAGTCGCGCCAGGCCTGCGGCAGCATGCGGCGCGCGGTCAGCACGGTCGCCGGGTCCGGCGCGTAGGCCGGCTTGAACTCGAGCTTGCCGCTCGACGGCGCCGGCGTGATTTTCGTCTGCGTGTCGTCGGGTTCTGCCGGCGGCGGCGAGAGCGCAGCCTGCTCCGGCGCGGCGGTTCGAGGCGGCGCGGGCGTGTGTCCCGGCGCGAGGACGTACATGAGCACGGCCGCCACGCAGGCAACGGCGGCGACTGCCCACGGCAGAGCGGAGCCAGCAAACCTCGAGCGTGCGGAGGCGGGCGGCGGCTTGGGGGGCGGCTGCACACGCTCGGCAACCGTCGGCGGATCGTCGGGCAGGACGCCTTCGACCGTGACGTCGAGCGCACGCAGCTTGAGCTTGCCGGCCACCGCCTCGCGCACGGCGCGCGAGACGCACACGCTGCGCGGACCCGCGAGCTTGGTGAGGCGGATGACATCGGCCCGCGTCTCGTCGGGCAGCTCCGCGCCGTCGATCACCTCGCCGATGGTGATGCCGACCTTGAAGGACGCCCGCTCTTCGGCGGGCTGGCCTTTGTTGCGCATGCGGAGCGTCTCGAGGACGTCGACGGCAGCGCGCACGGCCTCGACGGCACTTTGGAACTCGGCGAGCGGCGGCCCGTCACCGTTGCTCAGCATGCGTCCGCCGCCGCGCTGCACGGCATCGCGCACGAGGCCCGCGGTCGCGGCCGGCCCCGCCACGTCAGCCATGAGCACGGCTGCAATTCTGCGCTTCAACGCTCGCTCCCCGCGCGGTTCTCAGTGATCGGCCCCGCTCCGCCGCGCCGAAAAATAGCACGCGGGGGCGGTGTCTGCCGGTTCGGATCCGAGTAGAGCTAAGAATTCGGCGTGGAATTTTGACGGTTGCATGAGCCAGGCCCGCGCCAGCGTCCGTAGCGCCAGGGGGCGAAGGGATGGCGCTCGTTGCGGATGTCCGGGGCCGGATCATAGCCGGCGCTGCCCCACGGATGGCAGCGGGAGAGCCGCGCCAGCGCGAGCCACAGCCCGCGCCAGGCGCCGTTCCTGTCGATGGCGTCGAGGGCGTACTCGGAGCACGTCGGCAGGTGGCGGCATTCGAGGCCGATGAGCGGCTTCAGCGTCCAGCGGTAGGCATGGATGGGCGCTTTCACGAGGGCCTTGGCGGCGCCGGCCATGCTCATTCGTAGGGCTCGCCGTTGGTGTGGAAGAAGCGATACCGGCCGCCGCGCTTCTCCGCCCTGAGGTCGATGTCGGCGTACGTCACGTCCTCGTTCGGGGAGCGCGTTCCAATCTCGAGGTAGGTCGCCCGATATCGGCTCTTGTTCACGAGGTGATGGCCGTTCCTGTCGCCGGCGGCGAAGCCGACCGCCATGGACGGCTTGAGGAGCTGCTCGCCATCCTTGGTGACCAGCACCAGCTCGCCTTCGAGCATGTAGATGAACTCGTCCTCCTCCTCATGCCAATGGCGATGGGAGGACTGGGCTCCGGGCTCGAGCGTCGTCAGGTTGACGCCGAACTGGGTGAGCCCGAGGCGATCGGTGAGAGGGCGCTTCAGGCGTCCTTCGAACCCCTCGTCGAAAGGCTTCGGATAGATCGTGGTGGTGCGCGGCGGCACACGCATCGGATCGTGGATCACGGCCATCTTGCAGAGCCCCCCATGCTGTTACTGCGCGGCCGACAGGCCCTGCCGGCTTGCCGCGGCCTCGTCGAGCGCGCGCTCGACGGCCTCGAAGACGAGCAGCGTCGAGGCGTGGCGATGGGGATAGTCCTTGACCGGCTGGAGGAGGCCGAGGTCGGCCCAGCGCCCCTCGGGACGGGCTCCACCTTCCTTCAGCATGCGGCGCATGGTGGCGGCCACGGCGCGGAACTCGTCAGCCGGGGTGCCGACGATCTCACGCCCGACGATCGAGGCAGACGCCTGGCCGAGGAGGCAGGCCTTCACCGTCTGGCCGAAGCCGGAGATGCGGTCGCCGTCGAGCTTGAGCTCGACCTCGATGGTCGAGCCGCAGAGCTTGGAATGGGCGCGCGCCTTGGCGTCGGGGTGGTCGAGGTGCTCGGCGCGCGGGATGGCGGCGGCCAGCTCGAAAATCCTCTGGTTGTAGATGTCGTCGAGATCGGCCATGGACGTGCGGTTTCCCTTGCCGCGGGCCGGCCTCTTTTCGCCGGTCCGCAATCGCTCCTATATAGGGCGTCTCGACTTACCAATCGAGACTGGCCAATCGAGGCTCGCCAATCGAGGCTCGCCGAGTTGCATCGCCCTGGCTGCATGCCTTCATCACCCGCGGATCCACCATGACCGACGCCCCACCCCCGACCTTTCCCTCTCCCGGCTCCACGGCCGAGGTCGAGCAGGGCACGGTGCTTTCGCCCAAGTTCGACGCCGATGGGCTGGTCGGGGCCATCGTGACGGACGCCGCGAGCGGCGAGGTGCTCATGTTCGCCTGGATGAACGCCGAGGCGCTGCGCCTCTCGCTCGATACGGGCGTGGCGCACTTCTGGAGCAGGTCGCGGCAGCGGATCTGGCGCAAGGGCGAGGAAAGCGGCAACACGCTCGCCATCGCCGAGGCCCGCGTCGACTGCGACCAAGATGCCGTCTGGCTCAAGGTGACGGTCGCCGGCGCGGGGGTGGCCTGCCACACGGGGGCGCGCTCCTGCTTCTACCGGACGATCGTCAGCGAGGCGGGGGCGCCGGCCCGGCTCGCGCGCACCGCGTCCTGATTTCACGGGCGGTGGCCGGGTCCCGGCATTCGCTTTCATCATCAGACGGGAAACTTTTCCCCTTGCCGGCGCGTTAGCTTAAGCTGCCGGTATAGCTGCCTATTTCTCAATTCTCATCACATCCTTGGTAGGGGCCCTTTAATCCAAATCTCGTAGCCTCCACGTAAGGGATTGGGGGATCCGGATGCTCGGCTTCGCTAAGGATTCCATAAGACATCGACCGGCGCGGTCTCCCTCCGGAGGCGCAGGTCGAGGAGCGGAGTCCACGATGGCCAACGCCAATTCCGGCTCAGGAAAGATCAAGATCGGCCTTGCCCTCGGTGGAGGCGCGGCGCGCGGGTGGGCGCATATCGGTGTTCTGCGTGCGCTCAAGGACGCCGGAATTCACCCCGACATCATCGCCGGCACGTCGATCGGTGCCGTGGTCGGCGCCTGCGAGCTTGCGGGGCAGCTGGCGCCGCTCGAGGAGTTCGCCCGCGAGCTGACACGGCGGCGCGTGCTCGGATACCTGGATTTCAACTTCGCCGGCACGGGGCTGATCACCGGCCATCGCCTCGGCGAGCGCCTGAAAAAGCAGCTCGGCGACATCCGGATCGAGGACCTGGCGCGGCGCTTCACGGCGGTCGCGACGGAGATCGGCACCGGGCATGAGGTGTGGCTTTCGCGCGGGCCGCTGGTGGAGGCGGTGCGCGCCTCGTATGCGCTCCCCGGCGTGTTCCGGCCGGTCAAGGTCGATGGCCGCTGGCTCTTCGACGGCGCGCTCGTCAACCCGATCCCGATCTCGGTCTGCCGCGCACTCGGCGCGCGCTACGTGATCGCCGTCAACCTCAACATCGACATCTCGAGCCGCGGCACGATCTCCAACGTCAACCCGATGCCGGCATCCGACGACGTGATGGAGGAGACACCGCCGGTGACGGGCAAGAACGGCATCGCCGTGCGCCGCCTTCTGCAGCGGCAGATCCTCGGCAAGGGCGAGGACGTACCCGGCATCACCACGGTCATGATGGACGCTTTCAACATCGTGCAGGACCGCATCGCGCGCTCACGGCTCGCGGGCGATCCGCCCGACGCCATGATCAGCCCGCGCCTGCACGGCATCGGCCTTTTCGACTTCCACCGCGCGGAGGATCTCATCCAGCGCGGCGAGACTGCGGCCAAGCGCGAGATCGAGGATCTCATGCGCGAGCTCGGCGTGCGCGGGCACGCCCCTCAATCCACATCGCTGACGGTCACCTGACCCGAACTTTTCTCAGGCTCGCGGAAAACGAAAAACGGCGCATTCCAGGAATGCGCCGTTTCATTTTAGCGGTTTTTCCGCGGAGCCCGATCTCAGCCGGTCGCCAGGTAGTTGCGCATGGCGGAGACTTCCATCTGAACTTCAGCGACGTGGTATTTGACGACATCGCCGATGGAAATGATACCGACCAGAGCCTCGTCCTCGATGACGGGAAGGTGCCGGAAGCGGCCCTTCGTCATCGTCTCCATCAGCTCGTCGAGCTCGCTCGTCTCCTGGCAGGCGACGACGTTGCGGGTCATGACCTCGGAGACCATCATGGAAAGCGCGTGCGCGCCATGCTCCGAGATGGCGCGAATGACGTCACGCTCGGAGATGATGCCGGTTACCTGGCCATTCTCGCCGACGACGACGATGGCGCCGATCTTCTTGGGACCAAGCTTCTTGGTCACGTCGAGTAGAGTTGCGTTGGGGCGCACGGTGGAAACCGCCCGGCCCTTCGACTTCAGTATCG
>JBFXEP010000025.1:0-16036 GCA_050179995.1 Hyphomicrobium sp. | reverse complement strand
GCGCACGCCAGCACCTTGCGAGCCTCGCGTCCGGCCTGCGTCGCCTGTCGATCCGCCCGGGTCGGCTCGCCGAGCTGTGGAGCGCCTTCCCGCTTGTCCGCTTCATCGCCGGCAGCCTGTGGCGCCGCATCCTGATTGCGAGCCTCGCCGGTCTCGTCGTGATGATCGGCGGCATCCTCTACTTCAGCGAGAACAACTCCTGGCTTCTCGACACCAAGCGCGAGGCGCTGCGCGTGCAGGGCGAGATCATCGCCGCCGCCATCGCCAATGATGCGCGTGTCGAGACTGGCCGCCTCGTCATCCACGCCGACCCCATCGCCGAGGACCAGGAGGACGCCCCGGGCGACGACGCATTCACGGCCCACGAGCTCTCCATCCGGCCCGAGCGCGTGGCGCCCATCCTGCGCCGCTTGATCGAGCCTACGACGCGCCGCGCCCGCGTCTACAGCCGCGACGGCACGCTGGTGATGGACTCGGCGACGCTTCTGAAGCGCGGCCAGCTCTCCCGCCACGAGCCCAAGGTTCCCGAAGGCGCCAAGGCCCGGACCAAGAACTTTTGGACCCGCCTCAAGTCCTGGATGATGATGAATGACGATCTCCCGGTTTATCGCGAGATCGGCAACGCCAACGGCACCTCTTATCCCGAGGTGCGCGACGCGTTGAAGGGCAAGGCGACGGCCATGCTGCTCTTGAACGAGAAGGGCCAGCAGATCGTCTCCACCGCCGTGCCCATCGAGCGCGCATCCGTCGTGCAGGGCGTGCTTTTGATGTCGACCCGCCCGGGTGAGATCGACCAGATCGTGCAGGACCAGCAGAACCAGATCTGGCTGCTCGCGGCCTTTGCCGGCATCGCGACGCTCTTGAGCGCCCTCCTCCTCGCCCGCACCGTCGCCGGCCCCATTCGCCGCCTGTCCGCCACCGCCGATCTCGTCAGCCGCAACATCAGCGCCCGCCACGAGCTGCCGGACTTCTCCCATCGCACCGACGAGGTCGGTCAGATGGCGTCCGCCTTCGCCGCCATGACGGCCGCGCTCTATCGGCGCGCGGAGGCGAGCGAGAGCTTCGCCGCCGACGTCGCACACGAGCTCAAGAACCCGCTCACCGCCGCGCGCTCCATGGCGGAATCGCTCGCCTACGCCAAGACCGACGAGCAGCGCCGCGAGGTGGTGAAGCAGATCCAGAACGAGCTGAAGCGCCTGAACCGCCTCATCACCGACGTCTCCAACGCCTCGCGCCTCGATGCCGAGCTCGCCCGCCAGCAGATGGGCCCCATCGACGTCACGGCCGTGGTCGCGAGCGTCACGCAGATCTTCAAGGACATCCTGTCCGGCGACAGCCGCCGCGTCGAGACGCTGGTCGCCATTGCGCAATTCGAGGGCGCCTTCCTCGTCAACGGCCATGCCGGCCGGCTCGGCCAGGTGCTGACCAACCTCGTCGACAACGCCATCTCCTTCTCGCCGGAAGGCCGTGCTGTCACCGTTCACCTGCGCCGCGTGGACAACACGATCGAGCTCGCCGTCGAGGACGAGGGCCCCGGCATCCCCGCCGATCGCCTCGACATCATCTTCGACCGCTTCTACACCGACCGGCCCGATACCGAGGCCGTGCGCGGCAAGAACTCGGGCCTCGGCCTCTCCATTTCGCGCGAGATCATCCGCGCCCATGGCGGCGAGATCTCGGCCGAGAACCGCAAAGCGGCAAGGGGAGAGAAACCGGCTGGTGCGCGCTTCGTCGTTCGCCTGCCGGCGCTCATCGCGGCGCACCGCTCTGCGCTCGCCGGCGGGCGGCGCAGCGGCGGCGCCTCGGACCGGTCGCAGGACGCCCTCCGTGAGCGAGGTTGAGCTCGTTCACGGCACGGCGGTGTCTCTCGGTGCGAAGGCGGTCCTCATCCGCGGGCCGTCCGGCTCCGGCAAGTCGGACCTCGCGCTGCGCTGCATCGCCGCCGCACCGCTCCCCCAGGGCTCGCTCCGCGCCGAGCTGGTCGCCGACGATCAGGTCCGCCTCGTGCGCCAAGGCGGGTTTGTTGTGGTGAGCGCGCCGGCCGCCATCGCCGGCAGGATGGAAGTGCGCGGGCTCGGCATCCTCGCCGTTCCGTACCGGCTGGCCGCGCGTCTCGCGCTCATCGCCGATATCGTGCCGGCGGCCGATGTCCCCCGCTTTCCGCTCGAGGACAGGCACGCCACGTTCGCCGGCGTCGAGGTACCGATCCTGCACCTTGCGGCGTTTGAATCGTCGGCTCCTGTCAAGCTCCTTTTGGCGCTCGACAGGGCACTTTGAGGGTTAACGGCGGGGGCCTAAGGTGGCAGGAAAACCCCTTGCTTTGCCCGCGAACCCCTGTAAGTCTCCGGCCCGCCGCGTGCGGTGGGTCGGCGGCATCCCTGGTCGCATGGCATGACGGAGATTGTCGTGGCACCACGGACATTTGGAGCGCGACCCGGCGCTCGGCAATTCCGGATTCGAAATAACGTCGGCTCATCGAGATGATCGGATTGGTGATCGTCACCCACGGCGGCTTGGCCATCGAGTTCCGAGCCGCGCTGGAGCACATCGTCGGACCCCAGTCCCAGCTCGAAACCATCTCGATCGGACCCGAGGACGACATGGAGGCGCGCCGCGCCGAGATCCTCGAGGCCGTGCGCCGCACGGAGACCGGCGAGGGCGTCATCATCCTGACGGATATGTTCGGCGGCACGCCCTCCAACCTCGCCATCTCGGTCATGGATGAGGCCAAGGTGGAGATCCTGGCCGGCATCAATCTGCCGATCCTCGTCAAGCTTGCGGGCTTGCGCGCCGAGGTGCCGCTCGACGAGGCGGTGACGCTCGCGCGCGAGGCCGGCCGCAAGTACATCAAGGTTGCGAGCCAGGAACTGTCGGGCGAGCAATAGGACTGGCTGCTGCGCGATGCCCGAGATCAGAGACAGCAAGCGCCCCGAGGCCGTCGTCACCGTCGTCAACCGCAAGGGGCTTCACGCCCGCGCCTCGGCGAAGTTCGTTAAGCTCGCCGAGAGCTACGACGCGACCGTGACCGTCACGCGCGACGGCCAGACGGTGGGCGGCACCTCGATCATGGGGCTCATGATGCTCGCGGCCGGCCCCGGCTCCGTCCTCCACATCACCGCCGAGGGGGCGGAGGGACCCGAGGCGCTCGCCGCCCTGGTCGACCTCGTCGAGACCGGCTTCGGCGAGGAGCTCGCCGAGGAGGACTGAGCGCGAATTCCCTCGAAATCGGCGCTCAGCTGGCAAGTCCCTCATCCGCCCTGACGGGGCACCTTCTCCCGTCCCGGGAGAAGGAAGTCGCCGCCGGTGCGCCACCCCACTTTCCTCTCCCGGGACGGGAGAGGATGCCCGTCGAGCCGGAGGCTCGCCTTCGGCGAGGTGGGCAGGTGAGGGACTTTGGGGGGGCAGCACAACCGCCCCGTTTCCACTCCTGCCCACCAAGACATAAGGACTTGTTTATATCTTATTGCGATCCGGCCGCCACGCGGCTATAGGAGGGCCGAAATCCACCCGATGAGCCGGCTCGGCCTCTCGGAAAACCGCGCAAAAAAGGGACCCTCATGACCGCCGCCACCCAGGATTACGTCGTCAAGGACCTCTCGCTCGCCGGCTTCGGCCGCAAGGAGATCGAGCTCGCCGAATCCGAGATGCCGGGCCTCATGGCCATCCGCGCCGAGTATGGGCCGAGCCAGCCGCTCAAGGGCGCCCGCATCGCCGGCTCCCTGCATATGACCATCCAGACCGCGGTCCTGATCGAGACCCTGAAGGCGCTCGGCGCCGACGTGCGCTGGGTCTCCTGCAATATCTTCTCGACCCAGGATCACGCCGCCGCCGCCATCGCCGCCGCCGGCACGCCCGTGTTCGCCTTCAAGGGCGAGACGCTCGTCGAGTACTGGGACTTCACCGCCCGCCTCTTCGACTGGCACGGTGCCAAAGCCGGCGAAATTCTGGTGCCCAACCTGATCCTCGACGACGGTGGCGACGCCACCATGCTGGTGCACCACGGACTGCGTGCCGAGCAGGGCGATACCGCCTTCCTCGACAAGCCGGGCTCCGAGGAGGAGGAGATCTTCTTCGCCCTCATCAAACGCCTCCTGAAGGAGAAGCCGAAGGGCTGGTTCGCCGAGATCGCGAAGGCCATCCGCGGCGTCTCGGAGGAGACCACCACCGGCGTGCACCGCCTCTACAAGCTCGCCGAGCAGGGCAAGCTCCTGTTCCCGGCCATCAACGTCAACGACAGCGTCACCAAGTCCAAGTTCGACAATCTCTACGGCTGCCGCGAGAGCCTCGTCGACGCCATCCGCCGCGGTACCGACGTGATGCTTGCCGGCAAGGTGGCGTTCGTGGCGGGCTTCGGCGATGTGGGCAAGGGCTCGGCGGCGTCGCTCCGCCAGGCCGGCGCCCGCGTGATCGTGTCCGAGATCGATCCCATTTGCGCGCTGCAGGCCTCGATGGAAGGCTACGAGGTGACGACCATCGAGAACGCCTTCAGCCGCGCCGACATCTACGTCACCGCGACCGGCAACCGCGACATCATCACCGTCGAGCACATGCGCGAGATGAAGGATCGCGCCATCGTCTGCAACATCGGCCACTTCGACAACGAGATCCAGGTCGCGGGCTTGAAGAACTTCAAGTGGACCAACATCAAGCCGCAGGTCGACGAGATCGAGTTCCCGTCCGGCAAGCGCATCATCCTGCTCTCCGAGGGCCGCCTCGTGAACCTCGGCAACGCCATGGGCCACCCGTCGTTCGTGATGTCGTCGTCGTTCTCGAACCAGACCCTGGCGCAGATCGAGCTTTGGGCCAACGCCGGCACGTACGAGAAGCGCGTCTACACGCTGCCCAAGGTTCTGGACGAGAAGGTCGCGGCCCTTCACCTCGAGAAGCTCGGCGTCAAGCTGACCAAGCTCCGCCCCGAGCAGGCCGACTACATCGGCGTCACCGTCGAAGGCCCCTACAAGCCGGATCATTATCGCTACTGATCCTTAGGCAGCGGGCATCAGGCAACGGGCAGCCAGAATCAGTAACCCCTGCCTGCTGCCTGCTGCCTGCTGCCTGCTGCCTGCTGCCTGCTGCCGTTCGCTAACGGACCATTTCCACTGTGCTCGCGCCGGGCTGGCATCGCCCGGCGAAGCTCCCCATAATTCGAAAGCGATTCGCACGTCCTGGTGCGCGGTGGAGCCGCGCCCGCAACTCCGAGATCGATGCCAGAGAAGAGCCCAACGCCGGAGCGGCAGAACACGCGGGTCGAGCTGGTCATGCTCGCGCTGGCGAGCCTCGCTTGCGTCGCCGTCCTCACCGCCACGCTGGCCTCTGGCCGCAGGATTATCGAGGAAGGCGGCTTTCCGGGCGGCACTTGGCTCCTCGCCGGCCTCGTCGGCGCTGCCGCGGTCGGCACCATCTACCTCCTCTATCAGGCGATCGGCTCCATGCGCCGTCAGGCCCGCCGTGCGCAGGACGAATCGCGCGAGCTGCGCCGCGCCCTCGCCGCCGCCGAGGCCCTGATGAAGGCCGAGCCCCAGGTGCTGATGCATTGGGAGCAGGGCCGTGGCATCTCCGTCATCACCAACACTCTGACCGGCGTTCCGGGCCTCCCGGCCAACACCGGCGAGCTCGTGCGCTTCAGTTTCTGGCTGGACCAGAAGAGCAACGCCGCGCTGAAGTCCGCCCTCGACGGGCTTCTGTCCGGCGGCAGCGCCTTCAACCTGATCTTGAAGACGGCAGCCGGCGGCCACGTCGAAGCCGACGGCCGCGCCGCGGGGGGGCGCGCCGTGCTGCGCTTCAAGGATGTCGCCGGCTACAAGCGCGATCTCTCCGTCATTCTCGACCAGCACATGCGCCTTGCGCGCGACGTGCGCTCGAGCCGCGCGCTGCTTTCCGCGCTGCCGCACCCTGCCTGGCTGCTCGACGCCGCGGGTCGAATCACCTGGGTCAACAGCGCCTACGTCGAGGCCGTGGACGCCGAGAGCGAGGCCGAGGTGCTCGAGGGCCAGATCGAGCTTCTCGAATCGCGCCAGAGGAAGCGCGTCGCCCGCGTCATGAAGAACGGCCAGACCTTCAAGGAGCGCATGCCCCTCGTGGTCGGCTCCGAGCGCAAGACGCACGAGGTGACCGTGCTGCCGCTCGGCGACGCCACGGCCGGCGCCGCCATTGACGTCGCCGACCTCGAATCCGCCAAGGGTGAGCTCGACCGCCAGATCGCCGCCTACGACCGCACGCTCGACCATGTGGCGACCGCCGTCGCCATCTTCTCCGCCGACCAGAAGCTCACCTTCTTCAACGCCGCCTACCAGAGGCTCTGGCAGCTCGACGCGCAGTGGCTCGCGACCTCTCCGACGGACGGCGCCGTGCTCGACCGCCTGCGCGAGCTTGGCCGCCTGCCCGAGGTCGTGAACTACCGCGAATGGAAGGCGAAAGTCCTCAAATGCTACGAGGAGGACACCGAGCACGAGGACTGGTGGCATTTGCCGGACGGCCGCGACCTCCAGGTCGTCGCCGCCCAGCGGCCCGATGGCGGCGTGACCTACCTCTACAAGGACGAGACCGAGCGCCTCGCGCTCGAGAGCCGCTACAACGCGCTCATCGGCGTGCAGACCGAGACCCTGAACAGCCTCAAGGAAGGCGTCGCGGTGTTCGGCACCGACGGGCGCTTGAAGCTGCACAACTCGGCCTTCGCCGCCATCTGGAAGCTCTCGCGCCAGCAGCTCGCCGAAAGCCCGCACATCGACGAGTTCATCCGCGTCACGCAGGTGCTGCACGGCGAGATGTCGACATGGACCGAGATCAGCCACGCCGTCACCTCGTTCGAGAAGCGCGAGCCCATCGAGGGCCAGATGGTGCGCCCTGACGCGAGCGTCATCGACTATGCGGTGACCCCGCTGCCCGACGGCGGCACGCTCGTGACCTTCGTCGACGTCACCGATTCGAAGCGCTACGAGCGCGCCCTCGTGGAGCGCAACGAGGCGCTCGTCACCGCCGACAGATTGAAGAACCAGTTCATCGGCCACATCTCCTATGAGCTCCGCACGCCGCTCACCAACATCATCGGCTTCTCGGAGCTGCTGGCCAATCCCATCTTCGGCACACTGACCCCGCGCCAGCGCGACTACCTTGACGACATCGCCTTCTCCTCGAAGAGCCTGCTCGCCACCATCGACGACATCCTCGATCTCGCCGCCATCGATGCCGGCGGCCTCGAGCTGAGGCTCGCCGCCGTCGACGTGCAGGCCGTCATCGATCAGGCCATCGTCAGTGTGCGGGAACGTGCGGCCCGCGCCCGCCTCACCCTCGACATCGCCGTCGCCGACGACGCCTTGGGCTTCCTCGCCGACGAGACGCGCGTGCGCCAGGTGCTGCGCAACCTCCTCTCTAACGCTGTCGGCTTCTCGAAGCCCGAGGGTGTCGTGCACCTCTCCTGCTGGCGCGAGGGCGGCACTATGGTGTTCTCGGTGGAGGACCAGGGCGTCGGCATCCCCAAGGAGCTGCAGGCGCGCATTTTCGAGCGCTTCGAGAGCATGAGCCAGGGCTCGAAGCATAGGGGTGCCGGCCTCGGCCTCTCGGTCGTGAAAAGCCTCGTCGACCTGCACGGCGGCACCATGACGCTCGAAAGCGAGCCTGGAAGAGGCACCAAGGTCACGGTACGTTTCCCCGAGCGTGGCCTCGAGCAGAAGCATGTCCCCACTACGGCAACCCCCGATGCAGCGGCACGACTGGCGCGTGGTTGACGCCAGCGAGGCGGCCCTCGGCCGCGTCGCTGAGCGCGTCGCGCTGAAGCTCGCCGTGGGCGACGTCGTGGCGCTTTCGGGCGACCTCGGCGCCGGCAAGACGACGTTCACGCGCGCGCTGATCCGCGCCGCACTCGGCGATGCGGGGGCCGAGATTCCAAGCCCGACCTTCTCGCTGGTGCAGACCTATTCCGCGCCGCGTCTCGAGCTTGCCCACCTCGACCTCTACCGCATCACGGGCGACGATGACCTGATCGAGCTCGGCCTTGATGAGCATCTCGCCGCGGGCGCGGCACTCGTCGAGTGGCCGGAGCGCGCCCCGCGCGTGCTGCCCGCCAACCGCCTCGACATCCGCCTTACGGAAGGCACGTCGCCGGAAACGCGCACGATCGATCTCGTGGGGCACGGCACCTGGGGGCCGCGTCTCGCGCGCCTCGTCGCCATGTCGGAGTTTCTCGACCTGAGCCCGCCCTGGGACACGGCCGCGGCCGCCTACCTGCAGGGCGACGCCTCGACGCGTGCCTATGCGCGTCTCGCCGGGCATGGCCGCACCGCCATCCTCATGGATCAGCCGCGCCAGCCGGACGGGCCCCCGATCCGCGACGGCCTCCCGTACAGCCGCATCGCCCACATCGCCGAGGAGGTGCGCCCGTTCGTGGCCGTCGCCGGCGCGCTGCGCGAAGCGGGACTGAGCGCGCCCGAGATCTACGCCGCCGACCTCGACCGCGGCTTCCTCGTGCTCGAGGACTTCGGCGACCGCGTCTATGGCGCTGAGATCGCCAAAGGCACGTCTCAGGCGGAGCTCTGGCGCGCGGCCACCGACACGCTGCTCGCCATCGCCTGCATTCCAGCGCCCGGCCCGATCAGCCTTGCCGACGGCTCCGCGCATCGCGTGCCGCCGCAGGACGCATCCGTGCTCGGCATCGAGGTCGAGCTTTTGCCCGATTGGTACTGGCCCGCCGTCCACGGGGCGCCGATGTCGGCCGATGTCCGCGCCGAGTTCGTGGACCTCTGGCAGCCCCTGTTCGCGCGTCTTGCGGAGGGGCCCCAGGGCTGGGCGCTCCGCGACTACCACTCGCCGAACCTCGTCTGGCTGCCCGATCGCGATGGCCCGCGCCGCGCCGGCCTGCTCGACTTCCAGGATGCGCTCGTGGGCTCGCCCGCCTACGATCTCGTCTCGCTGCTCGAGGACGCCCGCCTCGACGTCCCGCCGGCCCTCGAGGACGATCTCTTGGCCTACTATCTCGACCAGCGCGGCGCCGATCCGGGCTTCGATCGCGAAGGCTTCCGCTTCGCCTACGCGACCCTCGGCGTCCAGCGTAACACCAAGATTCTGGGCATATTCGCCCGCCTCGCCGCGCGCGACGGCAAGCGCGCGTATTTGCGTCATATCCCGCGTCTATGGCGGTACCTGGAGCGCGGCCTCGCCCACCCCGGCCTCGCCCCGCTCGCGCGCTGGTTCGACCGCCATCTGCCCCAGCCCGTGCGCCGCCGTCCGCCCGATGTCCCATCGCCCGGGAGCCCACGCCCATGACCAACAAGGTGACGACTGCGATGGTGCTGGCGGCGGGGCTCGGCACGCGCATGCGCCCGCTGACTGATCGGATGCCGAAGCCGCTGGTGCCGCTCAAGGGCAAGCCCCTCATTGATCATGTGCTCGATCGTCTCGCCGTGGGCGGTATCACACGCGCGGTAGTGAACGTGCACCACTTCGCCGATCAGATCGAGGCCCACCTCGCGGGACGCAAGAAGCCCGGCATCACCATCTCCGACGAGCGCGCCGCCGTGCTCGACACGGGCGGCGCCGTCGTCAAGGCGCTCCCCCTGCTCGGTAGCGGCCCGTTCCTGATCCACAACTCCGACTCGATCTGGGTCGACGGCATCGGCTCCAACATCGCCCGCCTCGTGCGTGCCTTCGATCCGGAGCACATGGACAGCCTGATGCTGCTCGCCCTTGGCGCCACCAGCATCGGCTACGACGGGCACGGCGATTTCTTGATGGCGCCGGACGGCCTCCTCGCGCGGCGCGGCGAGCGCGGCGAGGCGCCCTTCGCCTTCACCGGCGTCTCCATCGCCCACCCGCGCCTCTTCAAGGACGCGCCGAAGGGCAAGTTCTCGCTCAATCTCCTGTGGAACCGCGCCATCGAGCGCGGCCGCCTCTACGGCATGCGCCTCGACGGGGTGTGGATGCACGTCGGCACCCCCCAGGCTGTGGATGACGCGGAAAGCTGGATGAACCGCGCCGTGAGCGCCTGAGCCGGACCCCCGGAATCGGATATGGCGGAAAGCCGTCCGAATCCAATGGGGAAAGCCACAACTGCCGCAGCACGCCAACATCTACACGGTCGAGGCCGGGCGCCCGTTCCTCGACTGCCTCGCCGCCGCGATCCTCGACGGCACGCTGCCGGCGGGCGCCGGCCGAGTGCCCGCGCCCTTGGAGCTGCCGCGCGTCACGCTCTATCTGCCGACACGCCGCGCCACGCGCGCGTTGCAGGATGCGTTTCTGCGCGCCGCGGGCGGTCGCGCGCTGCTGCTCCCGAAGATCGTTCCCATCTCCGAGGGCGACGAGGACCTGTCGCTCATCGCCGCCGCGGCTGCCTCCGGCGCTGATACGCATGCCGCCGCCATTCCGCCCGCCGTCGCCGAGCTCGAGCGCCGCCTCGTGCTGACCAGCCTCATCCGCCGCTGGACCGAGGTCATGCAGGAGGCCGAGGGCGGCGCGCGCGCCACCGCCACGGCCGCCACCACCGCCCAGGCCGCGCTCCTCGCCAAGGAGCTCGCGGCCCTCATGGACATGGTCGAGACCGAGGCCGTGAGCCTCGACGGCCTGGCACACCTCGTCCCCGAGACCTTCTCCGAGCATTGGCAGAAGACGCTGCGCTTCCTCGAGATCGTCACCGCCTACTGGCCGGCGCACCTGGCGGAAAGCGGGCTCATGTCTCCCGCTGGCCGCCGCAACGCCGTCATCCGCGCCGAGGCCGAGCGCCTGTCGGCGGGCCTCGCCCTCGACCCCGTCATCGTCGCCGGCGTCACCGGCTCGATCCCGGCCACCGTCGAGCTGATGCGCGCCGTCGCCGCGCTGCCGAACGGCGCCATCGTGCTGCCCGCTCTCGACACCGACCTCGACGCCGAAAGCTGGCAGACCATCGTGCCGGAGCACGCCGAGCATCCGCAGTTCGGGCTGAAGAAGCTGCTCGACGCGCTCGGCTGCGCGAGGAGCGGCGTGGCGAAGCTCGGAGCCGCTCCGTCCGCGGCGGCCCGCGCCCGCACGCGCCTCATCGCCGAGGCGATGCGGCCCGCTGGCACCACGCAGCGCTGGGAGGGCTTCGCCGCCGCCGCACGCAAGGAGCCCGCCACAGCCGCGCCGCAGGGCCTTTCCCTCGTCGAGGCGCCGACCGCGCAGGACGAGGCGGAAGCCGTCGCGCTGATCCTGCGCGAGGCGGCCGAGACGCCCGGCAAGACCGCCGCCCTCGTCTCGCCGGATCGCTTCCTCGCACGCCGCGTTGCCATCCGCCTCGAAGCCTGGGGCATCAAGGTCGACGACTCGGCCGGCCGCCCCCTCGGCAAGACGCCGCCTGGCGCCCTCCTCGATCTCGTCGTCAACGCGATCGCGAGCCGCTTTGCACCGGCCGAGACGGTCGCGCTCCTGAAGCACCCGTTGACGCGGCTCGGCCTCGATCCCTTCGCCGTCCGCCGCGCTGCGCGCACGCTCGAGATCGCGACCTTCCGCGCGCCGTACTTGGGCGAGGGACTCGACGGCATCGAAACCGCCTTCGAGAAAGCCGCCGCCGATCGCGAGCGGGGCCTGCGTGCGCACCCGGCCGTGAAGCGGCTCTGGACCAAGGACTGGCAGGATGCGCGCGATCTCATCGCCCGCCTTCGCGCCGCCTTCGCGCCGCTGATCGCGCTCTACGCGAGCGACGCACAGGCCCCCCTCCGCGATCTCGTTGCCGCCCACTGCACCGCCGCCGAGGCCGTCGCACGCCAGCCCGACAACGAGCGCTCGGAAGAAGCCGACGCAAGCCCGCTCTGGCGCGACGAGGCGGGCGACACGGCGGAGCGCTTCTTCGCCAGCCTGCTCGATGCACGCCTCCCCGGGCTCGACCTCGCACCCGCCGACTACGCCGATTTCTACCGCAGCCTTGCCTCCGCTGAGACCGTGCGCCCGCGCGGACCGGTGCATCCGCGCCTCTTCATCTGGGGCCCCTTCGAGGCACGCTTGCAGCAGACCGACGTCGTCGTATTGGGTTCGCTCAACGACGGCACGTGGCCCAAATCCTCGGACCCCGGCGCGTGGCTGAACCGCCCAATGCGCGAGGCCCTGGGACTCCCCTCGCCCGAGGAAAAGATCGGCCAGTCCGCGCACGACTTCGCCACCCTCCTCGCCGCGCCCGAGGTGATCCTGACCCGCGCCGAGAAGAAGGATGGCGTGCCGACCGTGCCGTCGCGCTGGCTGCTCCGCCTCAAGGCGCTGCTCGACGGCATGGGCGTCGCGTCGGCCATCGCACCGAAGCAGCCGTGGCTCGCCTGGGCGCGCCAGCGCGACGCGGCGAAAGCCGTGCCGCGCCTCGCTGTCCCCGAGCCGCGCCCCGCCGTCGCGCGTCGCCCGCGCAAGCTTTCCGTCTCGCGCGTCGAGACGTGGATCGGCAATCCTTATGCGATCTTCGCCAGCGAGATCCTGAAGCTCGCGCCGCTCGACGTGCTCGGCGCCCCACCGAGCCCCGCGCTTCGCGGCAGCATCATCCACGACGCGCTCTCCGAGTTCGCCAAGGCCTATCCCACGGCGCTGCCCGACGACATCGAGGGCGAGCTCGTGCGCTTCGCCAAGGCCACGCTCGACGCCTGCGCCGCGCACCCGCGCATCGCCGCCTTCTGGATCCCGCGCTTCGAACGCTTCGCCGCCTGGTTCGCCGCCACCGAGCCCGCGCGCCGCGCGGGCATCACGGAGGTGAAGGCCGAGGTCGCGGGTGATCTCGTCTTCGACGCACCAGCCGGCCCCTTCAGGCTCACCGCGCGCGCCGACCGCATCGACGTGGCGGACGATGCCGTCGTCATCTCCGACTACAAGACCGGCAAGCCGCCGACCGGCAAACAGGTTCTCGCGGGCGTCAAGCCGCAGCTTCCCTTGGAGGCCGCCATCGCCCTCGATCCCGCGCTCGGCTTCGAGACGGTGTCGGGCAAGCGCGTGGCGAGCCTGCGCTACATCCAGGCCTCGGGCGGCGAGCCGCCCGGCGCCGAGGAGGACATCAAGGCGCCCGACATCGCCGCGCTCGCGGGCGAGGCCCTCGACGGCCTGAAGCGCCACGTCGCCCGCTTCGACGACGAGGCGACGCCCTACCGCCCGCTGCGCCGTGCCCGCTTCGCCTACGACTATGACGACTACGCGCACTTGGCGCGCGTCGCCGAATGGTCGTCCGGTGCGACCGCCGAGGAGGACACGTAAGCATGTCGGCGATCACCGGGCACAAGTCGATCGAAACGGAGCTCACGCGCACCAAGCGCCGGCAGGCCGAGGCCGCCGACCCGACCGCCTCCGTCTGGGTCAGCGCCAACGCCGGCACCGGCAAGACGCACGTGCTGACCATGCGCGTGCTGCGCCTCTTGCTTGCCGGTACGCCGCCCGAGCGCATCCTCTGTCTCACCTACACCAAGGCCGCCGCCGCCGAGATGTCGAAGCGCGTCTTCGACAGCCTGTCGCGATGGGTGATGCTGCCCGAGCCCAACCTCGAGCGCACGCTGCTCGATTTCCTGCGCCGCGAGCCGGCCGCGGCCGAGGTCGCGCTCGCGCGCACGCTCTTCACGCGCGCCACCGAGACGCCGGGCGGCCTCTCCGTGCAGACCATCCACGCCTTCGCCGAGCGCCTTTTGCAACGCTTTCCCTTGGAGGCGGGCGTCACGCCGGGCTTCGCCATCCTCGACGAGGAGACCTCGAAGAAGCTGATGCGCGAGGCGATTGATGACGTCGTCGGCCGCGCGGCGCGCGATCGGGCGAGCCCGCTCGGCCGGGCGCTGGAAGCGGCGATCCGCTACGCCGCCGACGACCGCTTCGACGATATCCTCGCCGACGCCCTGAGGCAGCGCGACTGGCTCGAAGCCGCGAGCGCCATGGGCCTCGATACCGTCGAGTCGCTGCTTCGCCGCCACTTCGGCGTGCGCGACGGCATCACGCGCGCCGCCATCGGGGCCGAGGCCGCAACGCTCCTGTCTCCGCACGATCTCATGCATGTGCGCGACCTGCTGCTGGGCGGCACCAAGAGCGATGCGGATCTCGCAGGGAAAATATCGGCGGTCCTCGCCGCTGCGACGGATCGGGCCCGCACGGAGGCGCTCGCTATTGCACTCCTCACTAAGGAGGGAGAGCCCCGCAAGAAGCTGGTGGCGAAGGCGCGTGGCGAGACGAACCCCGAGGTCGAGCCGGTGCTCGCCCGCGCCCAGGCGCGCTTCCTCGCGCTCTGGGCGGAGCAGCAGGGCGCAACCCTCGTCGAAGCCACCATGGCCCTGACGCGCCTCGCCGCGGCGGTGGAGGCCCGCTACGCGGACGCCAAGGTGCGCCGCGCCGCGCTCGACTTCGACGACCTCATCGCCCGCACCAAGGCGCTTCTCGCCGACCGCGGCTCCGCCGAGTGGGTGCTCTTCAAGCTCGACAACGGCCTCGATCACATCCTCGTCGATGAGAGCCAGGACACGAGCCCCTCCCAGTGGCGCGTCGTGGAGGCCCTCGCCAACGAGTTCTTCGCCGGCACGGGCGCGCGCGAGGACGTGGTGCGCACGCTGTTTGCCGTCGGCGACGAGAAGCAGTCGATCTACTCGTTCCAGGGCGCCGCCCCCGAGATGTTCTCCGCCATGGGCAGCCGCTTCCAGGACCTCGGCAAGGCGGCCGGCGTCAGCTGGCGCGACGTGCCGCTCACGCTCTCCTTCCGCACGGTGGCGCCGATCCTCGACGCCGTGGACCGCGTGTTCGCCGATCCTCTGCGCACGCCCGGCGTCACGCCCTCTGCCCACGCCGTAAAGCGCGCCGGACAGGGTGGTCTGGTCGAGATCTGGCCCACCGAGAAGCACGAGGAGCTGGCACCCACCGACGCCTGGTCGCCGCTCGACGAGCCGTCCGCCGAGCCGCCCGTCATCCGCCTGGCGAACCGCATCGCCGATACGATCAAGGGCTGGCTCGCGGATCGCGAGGAGCTGGCCTCCGCCGGCCGCCCCATCCAGCCGGGCGACATCCTTGTCCTCGTGCGCAAGCGCGCCCCCTTCGCCGCGCCCATGGTGCAGGCGCTGAAGGCGCGCGGCATTCCCGTCGCCGGTGCCGACCGCATGCGCCTGACGGAGCAGATCGCCGTCCAGGACCTGCTCTCCCTCGGCGATTTCCTGACGCTTCCCGAGGACGACCTCGCCCTCGCCGAGGTGCTGAAAAGCCCCATCTTCGGCCTCGACGATGCCGACCTCACCGACCTCGCCTTCTGGGGCCGCACGGAGGCGCGCGAGGAGCGCAAGGGCACGCTCTGGAAGGCGCTGCTCGAGAAGAGCAAGGAGAACCCGCGCTACGTCGAGGCCGCCACGACCTTGAGGCGCTGGCGCAAGGCGGCCGACTTCCGCCCGCCGTTCGAGTTCTTCGCCGACCTTCTCGATCGCGATCGTGTGCGCGCGCGCCTGATCGCCCGCCTCGGTCCCGACGCCGCCGATCCGCTCGACGAGTTCCTGAACCTCGCGCTGACCTACGACGACGGCGCGCCGCCCTCGCTCGCGGGCTTCCTGGCGTTCATGCGCGAGGGCGAGCGCGACATCAAGCGCGACATGGAGCACGGCCGCAACGAGGTGCGCGTCATGACCGTGCATGGCGCCAAGGGTCTCGAGGCGCCGATCGTGGTCCTGCCCGATACGGCGAGCGCGGGCTCGGCGGCGAGCCAGGGCGGCCGGCCGCTCAAGCTCGATGACATAGAACGCCCCGAAGGCACACCCGCGCCGTTCGTCTGGCCGGTGAAGGGGGCCACGAATCACCATCGCCTCCGCGAGGCGCGCGACACCATGCGGCGGCGCGAGCGCGAGGAGGCGAACCGCCTGCTCTATGTCGCCATGACGCGCGCCCGTGATCGCCTCTACGTGGCGGGCTTCGAGAACAGGAAGGGCATCGAGCCGGGCTCCTGGTACGAGCTGATCCGCAACGGCCTCGACGGCGTGCTCGTGCCCTCGACGTCGATGGACGGCCGCGAGGTGCTGCGCCTCGCCGCGCCGCAGATCGCCCCGCCGGAGCCGCCCGGAGCCAAGCTCACCGATGTCGAGGCGGCGGTCTCTCTCCCGGAGTGGAGCACGCGCAC
>JBFXEP010000024.1:0-16182 GCA_050179995.1 Hyphomicrobium sp. | reverse complement strand
CGATGGCCTCCACGTTGGCCATGCCGAGCGGCGTCTCGATCAGCGCCTCGGAGCCGATCTGATGCGGCAGCTTCTTCGCCACCTCGATCTGCGAGACGATGCACTCGACCGTGTACACGTCGGCCGGTGTGCCGACCTTCGGGATCAGGATGGTGTCGAGCTTGCCGCCCGCCTGCTCCACGATGTCGACCACGTCGCGGTACATGTAGTGCGTGTCGAGGCCGTTGATGCGCACCGACACGCTCTTGCCGGCGCCCTTCCAGTCGAGATCGTTCAAGGCCTGGATGATGTTCTTGCGCGCCTGCTCCTTCTCGGGCGGCGCCACGGCGTCCTCGCAATCGAGGAACACGTAGTCGGCGGCGCTCTTGTGGGCACGGTCGATCATGGTCGGGTTCGAGCCCGGAACGGCAAGGTACGATCTCTGCAGCCGCTGCTTGCGCGTCGGGTAGAGGGTGAAGCTCATCGGTGCGATTCCTCTTGAATGCTTTTGCAGACACTTCGGGCTTGCCCAGGCCGGCGCGTGGCCGCGGACCCCGTGGTTGAACCTGTCAGAATTAGAAAAGGGCGGCTCGCAAAGCGCGCCGCCCTCCTATCTATGCGGCCTTTGCCATCGCCGGCTTGGTCGCGGTCTTGCTGTAGTGCTCTGCCGCCGCGCCCGTGCCCGATCCGAGCTTGATGGGAACGCCGACGTCCTTGAGCGCCATCTCGACCGCGAACAGCACGCCGCCGACCATCGCCTCGTCGAGCGCGCCGAGGTGGCCGATGCGGAACACCTTGCCGGCGACCTTGTTGAGGCCGACGCCGAGCGAGGTGTTGTAGCGGTAGTAGGCCGTCTTGACGACGTTGGCGCTGTCGAAGCCCTCAGGGACCAGGATTGCCGACACCGTGTCGGAGTGCCACTTGGGTTCCTTGGCGCAGACCCGGAGGCCCCAGGCATCGACGGCCGCGCGCACGCCCTGTGCGAGACGCGTGTGGCGCGCGATGACGTTGTCGAGACCCTCGGCGAAGATGAGGTCGAGGGAAGCGCGAAGCCCGCGGATGAGCTGCGTCGCCGGCGTGTAGGGGAAGTAGCCCTGATCGTTGGTCTTGATCATGTCTTCCCAGGAGAAGAAGCAGCGGTTCATGCGCCCGTTGAGGCTCTTGTTGGCGTCGAGCGCCTTCTGGCTGACGGCGAGGATGCCGAGGCCGGTCGGCAGCATGAAGCCCTTCTGCGAGCCCGAGACGCAGCAGTCGACGCCCCACTCGCCCATGCGCATGTCGAGCGAGCCGACCGACGACACGCCGTCGACGAACAGGAGGGCGGGGTGCTTGGCCGCGTCGAGCGCGCGCCGCACGCCCGCGATGTCGGAGGAGACGCCGGTTGCCGTCTCGTTGTGGGTGGCGAACACGGCCTTGATCTCGTGGCCTTTGTCCTTGGCCAGGATGTCGGCGTACTTCTCGAGCGGAACGCCCGTGCCCCACTCCTCGTCACAGAGCTCGACCTTGAGGCCGAGGCGCTCGGCCATGTCGACCCACAGCAGCGAGAACTGGCCGAAGCGGCTCATCAGAACCTTGTCGCCGACGGCGAGCGTATTGCTGATCGCCGATTCCCAGGCGCCGGTGCCGGACGAGGGGAAGATGAAGACGCGGCCGTCCTTCATCTTGAAGACCTTCTTGATGTCCTCGAAGATAGGCAGCGTGAACTTGGGGAATTCGGGGCTGCGCATGTCCTCCATCGGCAGGTTCATGGCCATGCGGACAGCTTCGGGGATATTGGTCGGTCCAGGGATGAACAGGTGCGGCGTCACCAAATTGGTCATGTGCGTCTCCTCACGGTCTTTGCTTCGAGTTTCTTGCCCCAACCTTAGCCGTTCGACCGCGAAGCGTCAGCCGAAACTGCTGCGACTCTTGGCGAAAATGGGCCGCGAGCCTGGAGTTTTCTGCCGCGCCTAGTGTTCCCCGGATACGATCGGCGGTCTCGAATTGAACGCCTTTCGAGGAAATTAGTAACACTGCGGAGAACGCTCGCAACACCCGAAAGGGCGAGGCCAGAAATCTCTTGGGTAGGCTTATGAGCCGTATCGCAGGTGGAGGGAATTCCCCGGTTGGGTAGTTTCTGCCTACCCACCCTGCGGCAAAATCGGGGCGGACCATGATCACTTCGGACCCTAGCCGCTCCGATCGTCGCGCCGCCTATCCGGCGCGGCGTGAATCGGCAGCGCGGGAAAAGTCCGAAGCGTGAATCATCAGTCCTATCAAAAAGCCTCTAGCGCAGGTCGCGTTGCGCCTGATGCGCCATGAACAGCGCCACCGCCATCGCGCGGTTGTTGACGTTGAGCTTATCGTAGAGGTTCTTGAGGTGATACTTCACCGTGTTGCGCGAGATGCCGATGCGGGCTGCGATTTGCAGGTTCGACCAGCCGTCGGCGAGCGCCGCGAGCAGCTCGCGCTCGCGCACGGTAAGCACGTCGAGCGGATCCTTGGACGCCGCCTCCATGTCGACGTAGGGAAACGACACGCGGCCGTGCGACACGGATGAGATCGTCTCGAGCAGAACCTCCGGCTCGTCGCTCTTGGACATGAAGCCCCACGCGCCCGCCTTGATGGAGCGCCGCAGCACGTCGATGCCTGGCTCGCCCGTGTAGACGATGGTGCGGACGTCGGAGCCGCGCTTCTTGAGCTCCGTAAGCACGTCGCCGCCCGTCATGTCGGGAAGCGACCAGCCGATGACGGCAATCTCGATCGGCTGCGCGGCGGCGAGCTCGAGCAGCGCCGTCCCCGTCGACACGGCAGCCGTCACGGCGAACCGCCCGTCCCGCGACACGATATCGACGAGGCCGGTGCGCACCACGGGATTCTTGTCGGCGATGGCGATCCTGCGGCGGGCTTCTTTCGGCATGGTCGGGAGCGTTGCTGCGTGGCTCGGCGTCGTGTGCCGGCATCACTGGTCGGCGTTCACTCTAGCCGGTAGGACGGCCCTCCGGCCAGCGCCATCACCGCGCATGGCGAATAACCACTCTAGCCGCGGTCGCGGAAATGCGATGTCGCCCGCACCAGCTCGTGGACGATGCCCGGTTCCGTCATGGCATGCCCCGCGTCGGGGACGATACGCAACTCGGCGGATGGCCACGCCGTCTTGAGGTCCCAGGCATTGCGCACCGGCGTCACGACGTCGTAGCGCCCATGCACGATCACACCCGGGATGTCGCCCAGCCGGTGGGCGTTGCGGATGAGCGCGCCGTCCTCGGCGAAGAAGCCGGCATTGACGAAGTAGTGGCATTCGATGCGCGCGAAGGCGAGCGCGTAGGCCGGATTGGCGAACGAGCGCACGCGCGCCGGGTCCTCGATCAGCGACAGCGTCGTCCCCTCCCACACGCTCCAGGCTTCGGCCGCCGGTATGTGCACACTTGGGTTGGGGTCGACGAGCCGCTTGTAGTAGGCGCCGATCATGTCGCCCCGCTCCTCGGGCGGGATGACGCGCTCGAACGCCTCCCACGCCTCCGGAAAAAGCGCGCTCGCCCCGTCCTGGTAGAACCAGGCGAGCTCGCTCTGCCTCAGGAGGAAGATGCCGCGCAGCACAAGCGCGCTCACGCGCTCGGGGTGCGTCTCGGCATAGGCGAGCGCCAGCGTCGAGCCCCACGAGCCGCCGAAAAGCTGCCAGCGCGCGATGCCGAGGTGGTGTCTCAGCCGCTCCATGTCGGTGACCAGATGCCAGGTCGTGTTGTTCTCGATCGAGGCGTTCGGCGTCGAGCGCCCGCAGCCGCGCTGGTCGAGCAGGATGATGCGGTAGTGCCGCGGATCGTGAAAACGGCGCATGGTGGGATTGCACCCGCCGCCCGGTCCGCCGTGCACGATGAGCACCGGCGCGCCGTCCGGGTTGCCGCACTCGCCGTAGTAGAGCAAGTGCCCGTCGCCTGTGTCCAGGAAGGACTCGCTGAAGAGCTCGCGCGCCGGGTAGGGCGCCAGCCGGTCGCGGTTCGACATCAGACTTTCTTTCGCCGCTGGTAGCGCATTTCCCGGTCGGTGAGAATCTCGCCGCCGGGAACGCGAATGTCGCGCACCAATTCGAGCAGGTTGCGCGCCGGGGTGGGCGTCGCGAACGCGACGGCGATCGTGGCGACGGCGCCGGCCGGCAGCCCGATGGCCGCCGCCAGCGCCCCGTCCGTGCCCGTCAGGCCCGACTCTCCGGCGATGATGGCGAGCACCGTCACGCCGAACCCTGTGACCATCCCCGCCGCCGCCCCGAACGCGTTGAGCCGCTTCCACCAGATCGAGAGCACGAGCACCGGAAAGGCCGAGGCGCCGGTGAGCGCCAACGCCCAGAGCAGGAGCTCGAGCGGGTCGGTCGGCGCCGCGATGGCGATCAGCGCGCCGAGCGCCGCCGCCATGCCGAGCGCGACGCGCGAGACGATGAGGCGCGGCCCTGGCTTGGGTGGCGTCGCGGCGAGCCCGTAGACGATGTCCTCGGTCAGGATGTTGCCGAGCGCCAGCGCCACCGCGCCTGCCGTGGCGAGTGCCGCCGCCACCACGCCGCCCACCGCGAGGTAGATGAGGGCGGGCGGCATCTCGGCCGCGATCGGCAGGCTCAACAGGACGTCGTCCCGGCTGACGTTGAAGCTCGAGAGCGTCGGGCGCCCCTCGCTCACGATGGTCATGAGGCCGCGCTCGCGCAGCGTGTCGAGCCACGCCGGAAAGCGGATCGTGCCCGCCGCCGTGACGATGTCGGTCAAGTAGTCACGCATGAAGATTGCGATCGAGGCGATGGTCAGCATCGAGATGCCGAACAAGAGCGTCGCCCAGCCGAGCGACTTGCGCGCTTCGTAGACGCCCGGCGTGCCGGCGACGCGCGGCAAGAGCCACGGCGCGCTCGCGAGCCCCGCGAGCAGGGACAGTGTGACGATGACGAACGCCAGCGGCCCCACGCTGCCGAAGGCGTCGGAGTAGCGCTTGGCCAGCGGCGCGAGCCCGTCGCCCGGCATGTCGAAGGCGAGCGCGGGCGGCAGGATGATGGGGAGCCCCTGTGCCGCTTCTGCCCGCCCCACCGCGCGCAGCACCGATCCCGCCGAGAGCTGCGGCAGCGGCAGGTTGGTGACGATGATCGCCACGATGGCGACCGGCACGAGAAGCGCCATCAGGGCGGCGAGGCTTTGTGCCGCCGACGACCAGGCGAGCGAGCGCATGCCGCCGCCCGCCAGCGTGACCACGACCACCGAGGCCAGGATCAGGACGGCGGCCGACTGCGGCATCGGATAGAACCAGTTCACGGCATGCGCGCCGATGCGCAGCTCGGCGGCCATGACGAGCAGCATCGGCACAGCCAGGATGGCGCCCGCGATCAGCCGCAGCGCCCGGCTATCGAAACGCTTGCCGAGATAGCTTGCCACCGTGAAGGCGCCGAACTTGCGGAAGAAGGGCGCGAGCAGCACGGCCATCACGACGAAGCCCGCGAGTCCGCCGATCACGATGCAGAGCGCGTCGAATCCCACCAGGAAGAACACGCCGGTCAAGGCGACGAGCCCCGTCGCGCCGAGCGCGGTCTGCGCCAGCACGAGCCCGGTGTAGAACGCTGGCACGCGTCGCCCCGCGGCGAAATAGTCGATCGGCTCGGTGGTGTAGGCCGCCGCCCCGATGATGGCATAGAGCCCGATCGGCCCCAGGAACATGGTGAGCCGCAAGGCGTCGTCGCTGACGCCGAGCTCGCCGAGGATGAGCGTCATCAGCGTGAGCGCGACGAACGCGCTCATGAAGATGCCGAAATAGGTGCCGAGCCGCGGATTGACGTAGCCCGTCTTGTGCGAAAAGGGCATGCGCTATGCCTCCGCGCGGCGGGGGCGATCCGCCCACCCTGGCCCGTCAAGCATCCTCGTGCGCCCCGTGCCAGTGGTCGATGGCGTCTTGCCGGTTGACGAAGCTCGCCACCGTGATCACGGCGATCAGCACCAGCCCGTGCAGGGAGAGGAAGTAGCCCAGGGGGAAGCCCATGAACTTGCTGGAGTTCAGCCGGTCCGCATAGAGCGGCAGCACGAGCATCACGGTGAGAAACGGCAGCAGGCTCGCCAGCATCTGCCACTTGGTATGGCGCCAATATGGTTTCCGCTCTCGCCGTTCGATCATGATGGTTCCTGGTCTGTCCGTTGGCCCGCACTGACGTGCGCGGGAGTTGTGGTTGCTTTGAGGCGAACGCCTTAGCCTTTTCCAGACGCGCGGCGCGCTGGCCCCTTGCACCCGGCCCGCGGCCCCTTAGCATCGCACCTTGCACGCGATGAGAGTCGCATTTTGAGGTTGGCCGAAGGGACCCGCAACATGTCGATACTGTCCGATTTCAAGGATTTTGCAATGCGAGGCAATGTCATTGACCTCGCCGTGGGCGTCATCATCGGCGCCGCCTTCGCGCCTATCGTCTCGACGCTGGTCGAGAATATCATCATGCCGCCGATCGGCTACATCCTGGCCGGTATCGACTTCAGCGCGCTGGCCATTACGCTCCCCACGCCGACCGGCGACGGCGTGCTCATCAAGTACGGCCTCTTCCTCAACGCGCTTCTGAAGTTCGTCATCACCGCAGCGGCGATCTTTTTCCTCATTCGCGTGCTCAACACGCTGAAGAAGCCGGCCACGGCCGAGGCTCCGCCTCCGCCGAGCCCGTCGGAGATGTACCTGCGCGAGATCCGCGACGCGCTCGTCAAGAAATAGCGAGCCGGCGCCTCACGCGACGGCCTGCGGGCGCCTCGGCGCGGGTGCCCCCGACAACAGGCTGCGGAACGCCATGTAGCTGTGGTCGATGCGGGCCGCCGTCGCGTCCCGCCCGGCCACGTGCGCGATGGTGGCCTCGGCAACCCGCTCGAGCGCCTCCGCCACGTCGGCGGGCCATGCGGCGAAGGCGATGCCGAGCGACCCCTCGAGCACGCTCCGTGCGACGGCGGCGTGCGCCCGTCCCTCGCCGAGCGCGATCTGGTATTCCTCGGCGGCGGCCGCCGCCAGAGCCGTCTTGTCGGTGTCCGCCATGCGCTCCCAGACCGCGAGCTTGACGCTGAGCGCGAGCGCGGTGCCGTGGCCGTTGAGGCCGGCCCCGGTCGCATGCCGTGCGGCCCGCGCCACGCCCGTCGCCAGGCTGGTCGCGAGATCGCCGGCCTCGGCCGCGTCGAGCGTCCCCTCCGCCAGCAGGGCGGCAGCGGCGCGGGGCTCTGCCACCGCGAGAGCTTCGGCACCGAGAGCGCGCGCGACGTCGGCGCCGAGCCCGGGCGCCGCGATGCGCCGCCCGGCGAGGTCGCCGAGATCGCGCACCGGTTCCCGCGACCAGAGCGGCGGCGCGTCTCCCATGTGACCGGCGAGGAACGGCTTCCAGCCGGCCTCCCCGGCAAGATCGTCCCAGAGCATCTGCCCGCCGCCGATCGCCATCCAGTGCGCGAGATCTTGCGGGGCGAGACCCGCCGAGCCGGGCAGGCCCGCGAAATAGCAGAAGGCGGGGTGGTGGGGTGCGAAGTCGTGCGCCGAGCCGTGCATCAAATCGGCGTCGCTATCCGGCACGCTCTCCGAGGCGACGATCTCGATGCGCGTGCGACCGCCCGTCATGGCCTCGAAGCGGCGCGCCAAGCGGCGCACGGAATCGGCTGGACCCTGAGGCGTGTCCGCCCAGGGCATGGAAAGCCTGAGCACCGTGCCGGCAGTGCCTTGGACGGGTGGCGCCGCCTCGGCCTGAGCGCAGGCTGCGCCGGATGTGGCTGCAACCGCAGCGCCGCCACTCGTGACCAGGAACTCGCGCCGATCCATCGTCCGTGCCCCCTTACGCCTCAACGCAGGGCCGCATCAAAGCCCAAGCCAACGCGGAAAACAACGGCTTCCGGGCGCCCGAAAGCGGCCCGTTGGTCCTCTGACAGGCGATAGATGCAGATTAACCACGTCTTATCCATTGGCGACTAGCGTTGCTAGGGAACTGAGAGGTCTGGCGACGCCCTGGCATGCACAAGTCCGGTCTCGGCAACAGCAAGTCGAACACTTTGCTGCAGGAATACTCGGCGCTGGTGGGTGACGCGGTTTTGCGCCATCGCACCCGCGTGGCCGAGCGACAGGCGCGCGTCGAGGCTGACCTCGCCCACCGCGTCAAGTCCGAGTTCATCGCCAACATGAGCCATGAGCTCCGCACGCCGCTCAACACCGTGCTCGGCTTCTCGAAGCTCCTGCAGGAGCACGCCGACCACCGCCTGTCGGACGCCGACATCGTGCAGTACGCCGGCCTCATCAATTCCGCCGCCGACCATCTGCTGGCCGTCGTCAACGACATCCTCGACATTTCGAAGTTGCAGAGCGGCACCTATGCCCTCGACGCGTTCGAGGTCGACCTCTCAGCCGTGCTCGAGGATTGCGTCGCCGCGAACCGCCAGGCGGCGGCCGACGCCGGCATCGAGCTGTCGCTGCGCGTCGCCTACTCGCTGCCGGGCGTGCGCGGCGACGACACCAAGCTCGCCCAGATCTTCAACAACCTGGTGTCGAACGCCGTCAAGTTCACGCCCAGGGGCGGCAGCGTCGTCGTCGAGGCCCACGAGCGGGGCCGTGGCGGCGTGATGATCACCGTGCGCGACACGGGCATCGGCATGACGCCGGAGCAGGTTCGCGTCGCGCTCGAGCCGTTCGGCCAGGTGGATGGCGCCCGCACGCGCTGGCGCGAAGGCATGGGTCTCGGTCTCACCATCGCCAAGTCGCTGGTCGAGCTGCATGGCGGCGAGTTGATGATCACCAGCGTCAAGGACACGGGCACGAACGTCACGGTCACGCTGCCGCCGGAGCATCAGGTCTCGCCCATCGAGGCGCGCGACACGATGTTCGGCCACGGGCCGCAACCCAAGTCGGAACGAGCGGAAGATGCAGCCGGGCGCGACATCTAGAGAGCCTCTGTACCACGTATTGCCGCGGTCCATCGGACGCATTGCGTCCGTGACCGGCTCGAAGGCCATTCTGCTGCTCGATGCCATCCACGAGAACGATCCGCGCGGCAAGGCGGACCGGCCCGAGATGGGCACGCTGCTCGCCATCGACGCCGGCAGCTCGACCATTCTCGCCACCGTCTCCGCCTTGAGCGTTCCGCTGCCAGCGCACGGCAACGAGCACGAGATCCGCATCGCCGAGCTCGGCCTCGTCGGCGAGCTCACCAAGAACGCGGACGGCAGGCCCGTCCACTTCCAGCGCGGCACCTCGACCTATCCCACCCTCGGCGACCGCGTGCGCTTCGCCACGCAGTTCGAGCTGCAGCTCACCTACACCGGCAACGATCGCAACGCCGTGCGCATCGGCAGCATCCGCCAGGACTCGACCATTCCTGCCATGATCCGCGTCGACGAGCTGCTCGGCAAGCACTTCGCCATTCTCGGCACGACGGGCACCGGCAAGTCCTGCACCACGGCCCTCATCTTCCGCGCCATCCTCGAGCGCAACCCCAACGCTCACATCGTGCTTCTCGATCCGCACAACGAGTACGCGACCGCCTTCGGCGACCTTGCCGAGGTGATCTCGCCGCGCTCGCTCCAGCTTCCGCTGTGGCTCCTGAACTTCGAGGAGGCGGTCGAGGTCCTCGTCGGCGACAACGAGCGCAAGGGCGAGATCGAGATCCTCCAGGACCTCATCCCGCTCGCCAAGTCCCGCTACAGCCTGGGCCGCAACACCGACCCGCAGAAGCTGCGCAAGACCGGCCTCGACGGCTCGAAGTTCACCGTCGACACGCCGGTGCCGTATCGCATCTCCGACCTCGTTAATCTCATCGACGAGCGCATGGGCAAGCTCGAGAACCGCAAGGATCTCGCTCCCTATCGCCAGCTCAAGACGCGCATCGAGACCTTCGTCCAGGACGGCCGCTACGCCTTCATGTTCGGCTCCGTCACCGTCTATGACGGCATGGCCCAGGTGCTGTCGCGCGTATTCCGCGTGCCGGTGAACGGCAAGCCCATCACCATCCTCGAGCTGACCGGGCTCCCGCCCGAGGTGGTCAACGTGGTGGTGTCCGTGCTCTGCCGCATGGCCTTCGACTTCGCGCTCTGGGGCGAGGGCAAGGTTCCGGTCACCGTCGTCTGCGAGGAGGCGCACCGCTATGTGCCCCTGAACCCGCAGATGGGCTTCGAGCCCTGCAAGCGCGCCATCGCCAAGATCGCCAAGGAGGGCCGCAAGTACGGCGCCTCGCTCTGCATCGTCACGCAGCGTCCGGCCGAGATCGACCCGACCATTCTGTCCCAGTGCAACACCGTGTTCGCGCTCCGCATGTCGAACGACCGCGACCAGGCCATCGTCGCCTCCGCCGTCTCCGACACCGGCACCGGTTTGATCGAGTTCCTGCCCGCGCTCGGCGCCCGCGAGGCGATCGCCTTCGGCGACGGCGTGGCGATTCCGGTGCGCATCCGCTTCGACGAGCTTCCCGCCCACGCGCTTCCGCGCTCGACCACGGCGCGCTTCTCCGAGAAATGGCAAGAGTCGCTGGGCGACGAGGGCTATCTCGATGCGGTCGTCGAGCGGTGGCGTGCCGCCGGCGTGTGCGGCCAGCTCGACGCTGCGACCCAGGCCCAGCTTTTCGCCGATGCCGTAAGCATCCCGGCGTCACCCCCGCTGCTGCGCCGCGCCACGGATCGCCTGGACCCGGAACGTGCCGCCGCCCAGCAGACTGCTGCCACGGGCGCCGCATCCGTGCCGGAGGCGTTCGAGCCGGAGCGCGCCCTGCCCGAGCAACCCGCAGAGGAAAGGCAGCCCATCGATCAGGTCGCGCTCGAGCGCGAGGTGGGAGAGTTCGTGAGCCGGCATGCGCGCGAGCCGCAGGTGGCCGAGCCCGTGGCGCGTAGCGAGCCGCCGCTGCGTGGCGAGCAGCCGGTGCCGGCCCCGCAACGAGAGTCGATCCTGCGCCGTGCGCTGTCGCCCGAGATTCCGCGCGCGGCACCCGTGGCCACCAACTCCGCCCCGGCATACCCGCCACGCCAGGCGGCACCGCAGCCGCCTCCGCGGCAGCCCGATCCGCCGCCCGCCGACGCGTCCGGCAACCCGCGCCTCGCCCTCCGCGAGCGCCTCCTGCGCCCACAGCGCTGAGGCTCCTTCACCTCTCCCACGGGGAGAGGTCGACGCGAAGGGCATTGCCCTGAGCGGCGGGTGAGGGGTTGCGACGGCGCAGTTGGAGCTAAGCCGTTTCCTTGGCCGGTGCCGGCTTGCTGCCTGCGCGCCAGCTCTCGTCGTTGAGCACGTCGAGGATCGGCGTCAGGCCTTCGACGTCGACCAGTCGATAGATCTCGATGTCGCGCCGCGCGTGCTCGCTCCAGCCCGCGATGGTGAGCGCCTTCTCCGCCTTCGAGAACAGCCCGTGATTGCGCAGCGGCGTCGCGTCGCGCACCGCCGCGTCGCGCTCCTCCGAGTCCGGCCCGCTGGTCTTGCCGTGCTTATCGAGCCACTTCTTGCGCACCTCCGTGAGGTCGGTGTCGCTCGGCTGGTTCTCCTCGTCCTTGAGCTTCTGCAGCTCGCTCTTTCTCAGCCTGAGGAAGCCCGGCTTCGGCCATTCCACGAGGTCGAGGTCGTCGAGCACGCCCGCGAGCTGGTTCATCGCCAGCGCCTTGGCCCCCTCCTTCTCGGAATCGCAACTGTAGAGGTTGGGGATCACGAGGTAGGAGTGCGTCTTGTGATAGATGAAGTGGCGGCGCACCCACTCGATGTCGGCATCCGGTGCGCGCGCGATGGCGGTGGCGATGGCCGCCTGGATCGCACGCCGCTTGTCGCCGGCCATCTCCGGTCGCCGCGCCGGCGGATTGATGATCGCGAGCACGAGCAATCCGAAATCGATGCCGATCGAGGCCAGAAGCGCGATGAGGTCGCGCCCCGTGATGGGATCGCCCTGGTCCGTCTGCGTGCCGGGCTCGGAGCCGGCCGTGAAGATGAAATGCCCGAGGCTGTACGAATAGGCGCCGATGTTGCGCCACAGGTTCTTCACCGCATTGGCGACGCCCGCCGGGCCTTCGCTGAAGGCCGCGTCGCGCAGCTTTACCTCGGCCGGCTGGTCGGCCTGTTCGGCTGCCTGGGTGAGTCGTTGCGCAAGTGTCGGGTCGTAGCAGGAGAAGCCGGGCTGCCCCGGTGCCACCGAGACGGTCTCGGCCAGCGCCCGCATTTCGGCCGCCGTCGACTTGCCGAGCTCGTTCGAGCGCGCGGCGATGTTGCGCGCCGAGCCGCGGATTTGCGAGGCCGTGGTCTCGAAGTTGCGCTGCCGCTCCTCGAGGCTCGCACCCGCGATCGATTGCGCGCTCTGGCGCAACTGCTCGACCTCCGCCTGCACCGGCTCGAGCCAGCTCCTCACCATGCCGTCGCGCAGCGTCGCAACCGAGTCGCGCACCCCGCGCCGCGCATTGTAGAGCGGTCCCCGCCCCGCGCCGGATGCCGTGCCGCAGCTTCCCCCGCTCGCCTCCTCGCGCGCCATCTGGCCTTCCGACCAGGAGACGACGTTGTCGAGCTGCGAGCGCACGGCATCGAGCCGGGCCGCCACCACCGCCGAGGCGTCGCGCGCATCCTCCTGCAGCCCTGAGAGCCCTGTGCGCGTCGCCTCCGACCCGGAGATGAGGCTCCACCAGAAGCCGTAGCCGAAGCCGATCGACCAGATGGCGAGGAACACGTAGAGCACGAACATGATGACGCGGTCGCCGAAGTCGCGCCCGGCGCCGAACGTCTCGCGCAGCGCGAGCCACATAAGGAACGTCAACGCGACCACGACGCCGATCACGAGCACGTCGTTCGGGATCGACATCGAGCCGGCATCCGTCGGCGTATCCGAGACGCCGATGATGAAGTCGCGCATGCCGTGCCAGGTGGCGTAGCCGGACAGGAACAGGAGCATCAGCGACGCGACGCCGATCATCATGTTCCGCCCGAGGATGTAGTCGAGTGCCCTGCGGCGGGTCCTGACGGGCGTTGATGCGGCTTCGGCCATGACGCAATACCCTTGCCTGTGCTCTGAACGGGCGGAAATGTAGGAGAAAACGCCGGAGCTGTCCCGCCGGTTGCGCGAGAGGACCCAGAAGGAACCCGCATGCGGTGCCCTCCGGCCACGGCGCAACTGCGCCACAGCGAGAAGGCATCAGTCTGACGATCGCGGTGAAGCAGAGTGTTCAGACTCTGGGTCCCGGCTCTGCGCGCCGCCGCGCGGCGCTTGGTCGGGATGACATTGGGGAGCGGCTCGCGCTATCTGTCATCCCGGCCAAGCGAAGGCGGCAGCCTGAGCGCGGAGCCGGGACCCAGGGCGTCAGCGTACCGGTTCCATCGAGGACGTTAGCGTTTTTGCTCGCCGGGCCGGATATCGACGATGCGCGGCGAGCCGGAGGCGGCGCCGGGACCTGGCTCCGGACGCGGCGCGTCGGCCACGGGCGCTGCCGCTGGCGCCGGGCCGGCGTTGAGCTGCTCGAGTCTGCGAAAGCGGCGCCAGGTCAAGGGCATCGCCGCGAGGTAGGCGACGGAGGCGATCGCCAGCGTCGCGTAGGGGTAGGTGAGCAGGCACGCCACCACGAGCATGGAGACCACGAACAGCGGCAGCACCCACTCGCGCCCGATCCGCTCGCCAAGCAGCTTGCCCGAGTACGTGGGAAGGATCGACACCATCATGAGCCCGATCAGCATCACGTAGGCGAGCACGAGGTTGAGCAGCACCGGCGAGTCCCTGAGGTCGAGGCCGAGATGCTGGATGTAGACCGGCAGCAGCACGATGATGGCCGCCGCCGGGGTGGGCACGCCCATGAAGAAGTCGGATTGCCACTTCGGGCGCTCCTCGTCGATGAGCGTGTTGAAGCGCGCGAGCCTGAGCGCCGAGGCGAGCGCGAACAGCATCACCGCGATCCAGCCGAGGCTATTGTGGTCGCCGAGGCCCCAGGTGAAGATCAGGATCGCCGGCGCGACACCGAAGTTGACGAAGTCGGCGAGGCTGTCCAGCTCGGCGCCGAAGCGCGAGGAGGCCCTGAGCAGCCGCGCGATGCGCCCGTCGATGCCGTCGAGCAGCGCCGCGAGGACGATGGCCACCAGCGCGAAGTCGTAGCGGCCCTCGATCGACATGCGGATCGAGGTGAGGCCCGCGCAGAGACCGAACAGCGTGAAGAAGTTCGGCACCATCAAGCGCACGGGGATGCGCGCGTGGCTGAACATGCGCCGCTTGCGTCTGCGCCGCGTGTCCTTCTCGAGCTGCGGTACGATGGGGTCCATCAGAGACCTCCGCACAAGGCGATCTGCGCCTCTTGTCTGCCTGTTGTCTAATGTCGACGCGCCTCGCGCTCCACTTCCGTCGAGCGCAGGTCCGCAAGCACAGTCTCGCCGCCGATCGCACGCTGCCCGACGGCCACCAGCGGGAACGCGCCGGCTGGCAGATAGGTGTCGACGCGCGAGCCGAACCGGATGAGGCCGAACCGCTCGCCCGCGCCCAGGCTGTCGCCTTCGGCGGCGAACGTCACGATGCGCCGTGCCACGAGGCCCGCAATCTGCACCACGGCCACCTTAACACCTCCCGGCGTCTCGATGACAATGGTGCGCCGCTCGTTGTCCTCGGACGCCTTGTCGAGGGCGGCGTTGAGGAAGGCTCCCGGGATGTAGAGCGAGCGGATGATGCGCCCGGCCAGCGGCGCGCGCTGTATGTGCACGTCGAACACCGACAGGAAAATGGAGATCCGGATACGCTCCTCGTCGCCGAGCCCGAGCTCGGACGGCGGGTGAACCTTCTCGATGAGCGAGATGCGGCCGTCGGCGGGCGCGATAATGAGCCCGTCGCGCAAGGGCGTGACGCGGTCCGGATCGCGGAAGAAGTAGATGATCCAGGCGGTGATCAGCGCCCCGATCCAGCCGAGCGCCGGCCAGATGAAGAACAGGATCAGCGTCACGCCGAGCCCGATGGCGATGAACTTGTGCCCATCGCGATGCACGGGCGCCAGGCTGTCGGCAATGGTGTCGAGCAGGGAATGACGATCGGACAAGCCCGTCCTCCTTGGTCCCGGCGGCGCGGACGCCGCTCAGGTCATGAATTCATGCACGGGGCCGTGCCGGTGCAGGGCTCAGAACGGAATGGCCACGAAGCGCGTGTCGCCCTTGGCATCCTCGACCAGCAGCAGCACGCTCTTTCCGCCGGCCTTCTTCACCTTCTCCACGGCCGCCTCGATATCCTTGATCTCCTTGACCGGCTCCTGCTGGGCTTCGGTGATGACGTCGCCGGGGCGGATGTTCTTGCTCGCCGCCTGGCTTGCGGGATCGATGTCGGAGACGATGACGCCGTTGATCTTGGCATCGAACCCGAACCTGCTCCGCAAGTCCTCGGTGAGGGGTACCAGCGTGAGGCCGAGCACGGACGACGTCGAGGGCGGCGCCTGCTCCTTGTTCGGGTCGGAGGCGGGCGTCGGCTCCTCCTCGTCATCGAGCATTCCGACCGCGGCGTTGAGCGTCTTTTTCTGGCCCTGCCGCAGCACCTCGACCTCGACCGTCTTGCCGATCTGCGCCTGCGCGACGAGCTTCGGCAGCCCGCGCATGGTCGTCACGTCCTTGCCGTCGAACTTGAGGATGACGTCGCCGGGCTCGATGCCGGCTTTGGCAGCCGGCGAATCCGCCGTCACGCCGGCCACCAGCGCGCCGGTGTTCTCAGGCACGCCCAGGCTTTCCCCGATGTCCTCGCTGATCGACTGGATCTTGACGCCGAGCCAGCCGCGTTTGACCTGGCCGAACTCCTTGAGCTGCGTGACGACCGCGGTCACGGTGTCGGCCGGCACCGCGAAGCCGATGCCGATCGAGCCGCCGGTGGGCGAGATGATGGCCGTGTTCACGCCGACCACCTTGCCTTCCATGTTGAAAAGCGGCCCTCCCGAGTTGCCCTTGTTGATGGCCGCGTCCGTCTGCAGGAAGTCGTCGTAGGGCCCGGCGTTGATGTCGCGCTGCTTGGCCGAGATGATGCCGACCGTCACCGAGCCGCCGAGCCCGAACGGGTTGCCGATCGCCATCACCCAGTCGCCGACGCGCAGATCCGCGGACGAGCCGAAGCCGACCGACGTCAGCGGCTTCTTGGGCGTCACCTTGAGCAGCGCCAGATCCGTCTTGGGGTCGCGCCCGATCACCTTGTCGACCTTGAGCTTCGAGCCGTCGTGGAAGTTGACGACGATCTCGTCGGCGCCCTCGATGACGTGGTTGTTGGTGACGACGAGCCCCTCGTTGCCGTCGATGACGAAGCCGGAGCCGAGC
>JBFXEP010000023.1:0-16429 GCA_050179995.1 Hyphomicrobium sp. | reverse complement strand
GGCGACGATCGGGTTTGAAAGTCCGATGTCGCCTGCGGCGGCGGACGCGGCCTGATCGCGGATGGTCGGCTCGCCCGCTTTCCATCCGAAGCGGCCGAGCATCACCCTGTTCTGGGACTGCGACCACACCTCGTTGGCCCGTCCCGAGATACCGTCCTTGTCGGCGTCGTCCGGGTCGGCGTTGGCGCGGATGTCCGCTTCGGGGATCGCCTCGACGAGTCCGAGCCCGATCATCTGCGAGGCAATGCGCGGCGACAGCATCACCTTGGGATGCAGCGGGCCGAACTTGAGGTCGACGATCGAATAGGTGGGCTTGCGCAGCTTCACCACATCGCCGCCCGCGAGCGTCACCGGCACGTCGGCGTAGTCGATGTGCATCTGACCTTCGCCGTCGAGGCCCTGGATGGCGATGTTCTGCAACTGATCGCCGTAGGTCGGATCCGGGATGTTGTTGACTTGCCGCTCGGCGAGAAGACGCCTCTGCTCGTCGGTCTCGGGCGGGATGGAGAGTCGGAGAAACATCGAGACGGCGATCTCATCGGGCCAGTTGGCGACAGGCGGGCGCCCGCGCCCGTCCTTCAGATGGCAGTTCTGGCATCCGCGCGCATTGTACAGGGGCCCGAGGCCGTCGGAGGCTTGCGTGGACGAGGGAGCGGCCACCCAGAGCTTGCGGAAGATCGCGTTGCCGACTTTGAAGCGCGCCTCGCCCTCGAAGCCGATTCCGTGCGAGAAGTTGGAGAAGGCGTCGCGATTGGCGACGCTCTCGCGCGAGGTGGCTGAGCCGCCCGGCATCTCCTCTCCGGGCTCGAGGCCTGCCGCCACGTCGGCAGGCGGCACGGCGACCAGCGACACACCACCGGCCGCGAGCGGCACCAGGGCTGCGAAGACGATCGTCCAGAATGTCTGACCGGGATACCGGGGCATCAGAAGCTCTCGTGGCGGAACGCAGCGTCGCCGATCGCCACGAGGCGATGGGCCCGGCATGTGCGGGAGCCAACTCGATTTCGCCGCCCGGGGCTAGTGAAATCGACCTCTGCGACGCAGCAGCACGAGGGCGGACGCAGCTCTCCGGCACACCGCCCGAACGAGAAACATCCAGCCCGCAATGAAAATGAGAAGAGTTGCAAAAAAGATTGCGGACGCGCGTCATTCGTGCGATCCCCAGTTGAGAATGATTTGCAACAGAGGGGGTAGGGATGCAAAGCTCGGGCGCACGTAGACTGGCAGCCGGATTTGCTTTGCTGTCGGCAAGCGTGGCCGAGGCCTCGGACAAGAGCGTGTATTCGCTCCTGCGCCCGACGCCGGACGCCGAGCTTCGGGAGATGTCAACTGACCGTCCCGACAAGACCGAAAGCCCGTACACGGTCGACGCGGGTCGCTTCCAGCTTGAGGCAGATCTCGTCTCCTATACTTATGACAGCCGGGAGCGCGAGACGACGCGATCCATCGACGTGCTGCCGTTCAATCTCAAGATCGGCCTCGCGCACGACACGGATTTGCAGATCGTCTACGGCGCGTTCAGTCACGCCCGCACGTCGCGTGGCGGCGCGGCTGGAACGGACATCGGCGTTGGCGATGTCGTCGTGCGCCTGAAGCACAACCTTTGGGGAAATGACGATGGCCTCACGGCCTTTGCCGTCATGCCCTTCGTCAAACTGCCGACGAACACCATGGCCGACCTCAACGACGACGTCGAAGGAGGTGTGATCGTGCCGCTCGCTATCGATCTGGGCCGCGGCGTGGGGCTTGGTCTCATGACCGAGGTCGACGTGTTGCGAAGCGGGAGCGGGAAGGGCTACGAGCCGACCTTCGTCAACTCCGCCACGGTGAGCTTCGAGCTCTCGCCGCGCCTCGGCATGTACGTGGAGGCGTTTGTCGAGAGAAGCGCCGAGAGCGGCACGGAGACGATCGTCACTGTCGACGGAGGCTTGACCTTTGCCGTTACTGACCATCTTCAACTGGACGCTGGCGCCAACGTCGGCGTGACGGACGCCGCCGACGATCTGGACGTTTTCATGGGTTTGTCGCAGCGCTTCTAGGCCGCGCAGGCTTACTGCCCGCCGACCTTGTCCGGCGCATCGAGGCTGTCCGAGCCCTCGAACTTGATCCCCTTGAGATTGAGCACTGCGATGGCGCGCTCGATCTCCTTGGCCTGCGCGATGAGCGCGTCGATGGTGACCTGCACGACGGCGTTGCCCTCGGCGTTGCCGAGACCGATCATCTGGTCGTAGTGCTCGACCGTGTTGGCGCGCGCCACGAGCGCCGTCATCTTGCCCATGGTGAGGTCCAGCGCGGCGCGCACGTGCTCATCCGTCTCCGGCGACTTGGCCTTGACCAGGTCCGACACGCTCGGTCCCGACACCACGCTGCCGTCGGTGCGCGTGTAGCTTCCGAGATAGACGTTGCGGATGCCGAGCGCGTCGCCGTAGTGCGTGTTGTGCGTGTTGTCGGAGAAGCAGTCGTGCTCCTCCTCGGGGTCGTGGATCATGAGGCCGAGCTTCATCCGCTCGCCTGCGAGCTCGCCATAGGAGAGGCTGCCGAGGCCGGTGAAAATCGCAGTCAGCCCCGCCGTTTCGCCCTTCAAGATGAAGCCGCGCGCCTCGCCGTCCTTCCCCCACTGCTTGGTCATCCCGTCGAGATCCTCGACCAGGAGATCGGTGACGGTTGTGAGATAGGCGATACGCCGGTCGCAGTGGCCGCCCGTGCAGGCTTTGATATCGTAGTCGGTGGCCGGCCTGTCTCCGGCGCCGGGCTCGGTGCCGTTGAGGTCCTGGCCCCAGAGCAGGAACTCGATGGCGTGATAGCCCGAGGCCACGTTGGCCTCGACGCCGCCCGCTTCCTGCAGCGTGTCGCGGATGAGGGACTCGGTAATCTTCGACGCGTCGACCGTCTGGCCGGCGACCTTCAGCGTCGGATTGGCTATGACGTTGGCCGCATAATATTCGTTCTCGGGATTGTCGCCGCCGTAGGCCTCGGCGACGTAGTCGATCAGGCCCTCGTCGAGCGGCCAGGAGTTCACGCGGCCTTCCCATGCATCCACGATTGGGTTGCCGAACCGGAACGCCTCCGTCTGCATGTAAGGAACGCGGGCCGCGATCCACGCCTGGCGCGCCGCCGCGAGCGAATCGGCGCTCGGGGTCTTGACCAGGGTGTCGATGGCGGCGCGCAGGGCCCGGGCGGCCGTCAGGCTGTCCCCGTAGACGGCTTCCGCGATGTCGGAATAGGTGGCGAGCACGTCCTTGACGGCAGGCGCTTCCGCCGCCCGGGCGGAGCCCGGCAAAAGGAGCGCGGAGCCCGGCAAAAGGAGCGCGGAGCCCGGCAAAAGGAGCGCGGAGCCCGGCCCGAAAGCGCACAAGAACATCGCTCCGGCGATCGCCGCGAACCGAAAGCGTCCCCGATAGGCCTTTGACAAGACACGTCTCCTCGGTTCACAGCCGGCGCCGAAGCGTCTAGACTTATTGACGCAGTCAGTCAACAATGCTTAACGATTGGCCGTGCACGGTAAGGCGCCGCGGAGGCGGGTTACGCGACGAGGCTGGCAAGTTGATGGTCACCAGACGGCCGATTGATGTGGGCCGCAGTTTGGAATAAGTCTAGAGTGAGCTAGGGTACAGGATCAACACGCCACCGCCCGGTGTACCGGGGTCGATCGGGCGGATGAGGAAGCTGGACGATCATGCGCTTAAGCAAAACGACGAACTATGCCATCCGCATCCTGCTCGACTGCGCGATGGCTGACCCCAACCTGGTCAAGGTGGCGGAGATTTCCGAGCGCCGCGAGATCACGCTGCAGAACACCTTCAAGATCGTGCATCTCCTGTCGCGCGCCGGCTTCATCCGCGCCGTGCGCGGGCGCCACGGCGGCGTGCGCCTGGCAAAGCCGGCCGCCGAGATCCGTATCGGCGACGTGGTGCGCGCTATGGAGATCCTGAGCCTCGAGATCGAGCACGATGAGAATGACCGCTCGCGCGCCCAGGGACAGCTTGCCGCACTCGACCAGCTCTTCGACGACGCGCTCGGCGCCTTCATCAGTGTCCTCGACGAGCACACGCTCGAGCAGATGATCAAGGTGCAGCGCAAGGATGCGTCCCGGCCCAAGTCGAAAGTGCAGCGCCGCACCAAGACCTTGGCCGTGTCGGGTGGCACTTCGCGCCGCCAGCAGGCCGGGCACGGCTGACCTCGGGCTCTCGTCACGCTTCTGGACTTTGGAATTCTTCAAAACAAACTTTTGAACGATTCCAGTGCGCTAATGTGTCATTGCTCCCCTTGACTTCGCGCCTCCAAAGAGGTTGCTTACGAGCCGGCGGCTGCCTATCTGAGTAGGCGGCAAAATCCTTTTCGGGGCCTTGAACCCCGACAATAGGAAGGCTCGTTTCGATGTTGCTCGCATTGCGCCCGCAGTGGGTGTTGCACGCTGGTCGTGCGCCTGCTTGTCTTTCCGGACATTTCGCATTCGACGCGTCTGCGCGGGAGGCTTGCCATGCGCCGGTCTAACGTCACCGCGCTGCGTCCTGCCGCGCCGCCCTTGGTCGACCTCGCCGTGTCCGGCGCCCGCGGTGCGGAGCGTCTGATCGGCCTCGGCTTCCGCTATTGGGTTGCGGGCTACAAGTCCGGCGACATCGACCGTTGGGAGGATGCCTGGCGCATCTACGCCCAGGCGTTGGGGCCGAACGCGGCCCGCACCGCCGTGTCCGAGCTCTCGGCCTGGGTGCGCGCGGTCAGCGCCGCCGCCCGCCGCGAGATCGAGGTCTGCGCCGGCGATGGCGACGGCTTCTGCCGCGACGAGAGCCTGGCGCTCTCCATGATCGCCGCCTGCCAGCACAACACCTGCCCGGCCATGCGCGCCTGCGCCTTCGCCTTGATCGAAAGCTCGCTCATCGACGAGGTCGTCCATCACGCCGAGAGCTTCGCCGTCACCATGCGCGGGCTCGACCAGGTGCTCTCCCCCGGCCTGATCGTCAATGCGGCGGCCTATGCGGCGGCGTCCCAAGACGCCGCCATGAGACAGTGAGGCAGGTGAAGAGAAGCACATGATCGTCTGTTCCTGCCAGCAAGTCTCCGACTTCGACATCGAGCTCGCACTTCTCGATATCCTGAATGAGCCGGAAGCCCCGATCCCGACGCCGGGCGTCGTCTACCGCTACATGCAGAAGCGCATGCAGTGCTGTGGCTGCGCGCCGCTGGCGGTCGACGTGATCTACGCCAAGGTTGAGGACCTCGAGCGTCGCGGCCTCGTGTGCCCCTATCGCAGCCTCTCGACCCGCGAGCGCCTGGCGCGCATGCAGCAGCAGCAGCGCCGTGGCTCGGCCACGACCGTCGCCCAGCTCGAGCAAGCGACCGAGGCGTGAGGCGCCCACTTCCTCAGGGCGTCCGCGCGGCCTAAACATCGGGGCAGGCGTGTGGAGTCCTCTGTGACAATCGATCGGCTCTCAACGTCGCTTCTGGCCGCGGTCCTGGGGCTGGTCGCTACCACGCTCGCCGCCGGTGCGGCCGAGGCGCTGCCCATCCGCAAGACGCATGCCGCGATGGTGCTCGACACCATCGACAAGTTCATCGTGCCGCGCCTCGAGGGCTTCTCGGGCCGCACGGCCGCGCTGGCAACCGCCGTCGCGGGCGTCTGCAAGGACGCGGGCAGCGAAGCCTCGCGCAAGACGGCGCAAGCGGCCTTCGCCGACACGGTGCGGGCCTGGGGCGGGCTCGACTTCATCCGCTTCGGGCCCGTTTCCCGCGAGCATCGCCTGGAGCGCATCTTCTTCTGGCCCGACCCGCGCGGCATCGCATTTCGCCAGATGGCGGGCGTGCTTGCAGCGAGGAAGCCGGAGCTCTTGCAGCCCGGCGCGCTGGCCGGCCAGAGCGTCGCCATTCAGGGCCTCGCCGCGCTAGAGATCCTTCTCTATGACCCGAAGGCCGCCCCGCTCGGCGCCGGCACGGACGAGGCCGCCACCTACCGATGCGCGCTCGCCGCCGCCGTCGCCGCCAACCTCGAGACCGTCGCCGGAGAGATCGTCGCCGGATGGACCGCCCCGGGCGGCTACCGCCTGAAGATGCTGACCCCCGGCTCCGACAACCCGCTCTACAAGGATGCCTCCGAGACCGTGCGCGAGGTCATGAAGGCGGTGACCATGGGGCTCGAGCTCTGCCGCGACCGCTTCATCGTCCCCGAGCTCACCGCCGTGACGGCGGACCCTCCGCGCCGCGTGCGCCTCGCCTTCGAGAGCGCGGGCCTGACCGGCGCCTATCTCAAGAGCTCGCTCATGGCCTTGCGCGGGCTCTTCGACTCGATCGGCCTCGCCGCCTACGTGCCCGCCGACAAGCCGTGGATGACGAGCTTCCTGCCGACGTCATGGAACAGCCTGCTCGCCGACGTGGATCGCCTCGACGGCCTGCGCGCCAACGAGCGCGGCTCGGAGGCGCACCTGCACGCCCTGCGCAAGATGCGCTTCGACCTCTCCGGCATCCGCCAGATCATCGTCAAGGAGCTGGCCCTCAACGCCGACATCGACATGGGGTTGAACGAGCTCGATGGCGATTGACCGGCGCCAGCTCCTGATCGGAAGCCTGGCGGCGCTCGGCGCCGCCCGCCCCGCGCTCGTGGCGGCGGAGAGCCTTGGCGAAGCAGTGGCTGCCGAGACCTTCTACGCCTCGGGCGCGCGGCGCGCGGACGGAACCTACGCCGTGCTCGTCGTCGCCGAGGATGGCCGCATCCTGCGCGAGATCCCCATGTCCGCCCGCGGCCACGACATCGCGGTTTACCACGCCTTGCGCCGCGCCGTGATCTTCGCGCGCCGCCCGGGCTTCTTCGCGCTCGCCTTCGACATCGATGGGCGGCGCGCGCCGCACGTCTTCACGCCGCCCGCCGATCGCCACTTCTACGGCCACGGCGTCTTCTCGCACGATGGGCGCCTCGTCTACGCGACGGAGCACGACGTTGACTCGGGCGAGGGCGTGATCGGCATCTATGACACCACCGGCAAATGGCGCCGCGTCGGCGAGTTCCCGTCCCATGGCGTGGGCCCGCACGAGGCAATCCTCATGTCGGACGGGCGCACGCTCGCCATCGCCAACGGCGGCTTCGGCAACGATCCCGCGACCGGACGCGAGAGCATCGGCGTCGCCGACATGGCGCCTAATGTCGCCTTCGTCGACGTGACGACCGGCGCGCTCATCGCCCTGCAGGCTGTTCCCTCCGCGATCAATCTCCTGTCCGTGCGCCATCTCGTCGAGACGCCCGCCGGCGACATCTGGTTCGGCAGCCAGTGGCAGGGCGCGCTCGAGGACACGCCCGGGCTGATCGGTCGCGTCGGCCGCGACACGCCGCTCACCGTGCTCGAGGCTTCCGCCCCGCTCGGCCTCGCGCTCAAGGGCTATATCGGCGCCGTGGCCGTGAGCGGCGACGGCCGGCTCGTCGCCGCCTCCGCTCCGCTCGCCGGCCGCGTCGTTTACGCCGATGCCGGGACGGGGCGCATCGTGCACGAGGTCGCCATCAGGGACAGCTCCGGCATCACGCCCGCGAGCGGCGCCGGCGCCTTCGCCATGAGCACCGGCAAAGGCGTCGTGCGCCTCGAGAGCGGCAACGGCGCGGTACGGGAGCTGCAATTTGCCGGTGCGGAATTCGACAATCACCTCCGCCGCGTTTGACGCCGCCCGGCGCGAAACGTAGAAGCGTCGAAGTCTTCCGCTGCGGCCGAGACGACATGCGCCTTTCCGACCTCGCGACTGATACCGGCGTCGCCGCCCTCCCGCCCGGCGCGGGTGACATCGACATCGCCCGCGTCACGGCCGACAGCCGCCACGCCGTGCCGGGCGCGCTCTTCGTCGCGCTTGCCGGCACCAAGGCGGACGGCGCCAGGTTCATTGCCGACGCCGTCGCCAAGGGCGCCGCCGCCGTGCTCATGAGCGAGCGCGCGTCCGTGCCCGGCGATCTGGCAGTCCCGGTGCTCCGCGCCCATGAGCCGCGCCGCGCGCTGGCCCTCGTCGCCGCCCGCTTCTTCGGCGCCCAGCCCGAGACCGCCGTCGCCGTCACCGGCACCAGCGGCAAAACCTCGGTCGCCGAGTTCACGCGCCAGCTCTTCGCCGCCGCCGGACACCGCGCCGCCTCCCTCGGCACCATCGGCGTCGTGACGCCGGAGGGCGCCGTCTACGGCTCGCTCACCACGCCCGATCCCGTGACGCTGCACGAGACGCTGGCCGCGCTCGCCGCCGAGGGCATCACGCATCTTGCCTTCGAGGCCTCCTCGCACGGCCTCGATCAGTTCCGCCTCGACGGCGTGAGGATCAAGGCCGCGGCCTTCACCAACTTCGGCCGCGACCATCTCGACTACCACCCGACCACCGAGGCCTACCTCGCCGCCAAGCTGCGCCTCTTCGAGGAGCTTCTGCCCGATGGCGCACCCGCCGTCGTCAATGTCGACGGACCGCGCGCGGAGGATGTCGTCGTGGTCGCGCGGAGGCGCGGCCTGCCGGTCATCAGCGTCGGCGCGCGCGGCGATACGGTGCGCCTCGCCAAGCTCGAGCGCGACGGCTTCGCGCAGCGCCTCGCCATCGAGCACGCTGGCCAAGGCTACGATGTCCGCCTGCCGCTCATCGGCACCTACCAGGCCGCCAACGCGCTCGTTGCCGTCGGCCTCGCGCTCGCCGTCGGCGAGAACCCGGCCGTCGTCATCCCCGCGCTCGCCGAACTGCAGGGCGTGAAGGGCCGCCTCGAGATCGTCGGCGAGAGGAACGGCGCGCTCGCCGTCGTCGACTATGCCCACAAGCCCGAGGCGCTCGAGGCCGCCCTCGACGGCGTGCGCCCGTTCGCCACCGGCCGCCTGATCTCGGTCTTCGGCTGCGGCGGCGACCGTGATCGCGGCAAGCGCCCGATCATGGGCGCCATCTCGGAGAAGCGCGCCGACGTCACCATCATCACCGACGACAATCCGCGCACCGAGGATCCGGCTGCCATCCGCGCCGAGATCCTGGCCGCCGCGCCCGGCGCGACCGAGATCGGCGACCGGGCCGAGGCGATCCGCGCCGCGGTGGCGATGATGCAGCCAGGGGACGTCGTCCTCGTCGCCGGCAAAGGTCACGAAACCGGCCAGATCGTAGGCCAGACGGTGAGACCGTTCTCGGATCACGACTGTCTGCGCCAAGCCTTGCTAACCCCCTGAGCATAAATAAGAAGAGGGCGTCTCGCTGAGGCGCATGCACGCGATCGATGTCGGACGCCCCCCTGTGGACTTTTGACGACCTTGTGCGGGCCGCCGGCGGACGTGCCGAGCGCGCGACGGGCGCGCCGATCCTTGGTTTCTCCATCGATACGCGCACGCTGCGTCCGGGCGAGGCGTTCGTCGCCTTGAAGGACCAGCGTGATGGGCACGAGTTCGTCGGCAGCGCGTTCAAGGCCGGCGCCGCCGCTGCGCTCGTCTCCGAGGGATATGAAGCCCAACCCGAAGACGGCCCGCTGATCCGCGTCGCCGACACGCTGGCCGCGCTCGAGGCGATCGGCCGCGCCGCCCGCGCGCGCCTTGCCCCCGAGGCGCGCGTTGTCGCCGTCACGGGAAGCGCCGGCAAGACCGGCACCAAGGACATGGCTCGCGCGGCGCTTTCGCGCGTCGGCGCGACGCACGGCGCCGACAAGTCCTTCAACAACCACTGGGGCGTGCCGCTGACACTCGCCCGCATGCCGGCCGCGACGCGTTACGGCGTGTTCGAGATCGGCATGAACCATCCGGGCGAGATCACGCCGCTCGCGCGCCTCGTGCGCCCCCACATCGCCATCATCACCACCGTCGAGCCCGTGCACCTCGCGCAGTTTCCGAGCGTCGAGGCGATTGCCGCGGCGAAGGCCGAGATTTTCGCCGGGCTCGAGCCGGATGGCATAGCCATCCTCAACCGCGACAACACGCACTTCGAGCTCCTGCGCCACCTCGCCGAGGCGGCGGGCGCCCACGTCGTCTCGTTCGGTCAGGACGCGCGCGCCGACGTGCGGCCCAAGGTGCTCGAGCTGTCCTCCGAAGGCACCGTCATCGAGTTGAGCCTCGCCGGCCGCAACGTGCATTTCCGCGTCGCAGTGCCCGGAATCCACATCGCACGCAACGCGCTCGCCGTGGCGGCGGCCGTCGCGGCCGCGGGCGCCGACCCGGACGAGGCCCTGGAGGCGCTGGCTAGTCTGCCGCCGCCGCCCGGTCGCGGCACGCGCACGGTGCTTTCCGTCGGTGGAGGCGAGCTGCTGCTTATCGACGAGAGCTACAACGCCAATCCCGCCTCCATGCGCGCCGCCTTCTCCGTGCTCGCGACCGTCCCCCGCAGCGACTATCCGCGCCGCATCGCCGTGCTTGGCGACATGCTGGAGCTCGGTCCGGAGGAGGTGGCCCTGCACGTCGGCCTCAAGGAAGCAGTTGACGGTGCGGGCACGGATTTGGTCTTTGCCTGTGGGCCCAACATGGGGCATCTCTTCTCGGCTCTGGCGCCGGGGAGGCAGGGGGCCTGGGCGCCGTCGTCGGCAGAGCTTGCCGGGCGGCTTCTGGCTGTCGTCGCGCCGGGGGATGTGGTGATGATCAAGGGCTCGAACGGCAGCCGCATGGGGCTGCTCGCCGAGGCCCTGCGCCGGAAGCTCGGCGCCGCGTAGACGAGGGGACCCCGAACGGGGAGGGAAGACATGCTGTACGAGCTCGTGGCCTTCAGCGATCAGATCGGCATCCTGAACGTCTTCCGCTACATCACCTTCCGCACCGGCGGCGCCATCTTCACCGCGCTCCTGTTCGTGCTCCTGTTCGGCCCCGGCATCATCGACCTCCTGCGCCTGAAGCAGGGCAAGGGCCAGCCGATCCGCGCCGACGGGCCGCAGACGCATTTCTCGAAGAAGGGCACGCCGACCATGGGCGGCCTCATGATCCTGGCCAGCGTCACGGTTGCGACGCTGCTCTGGGCCGATCTCGCCAACGTGTACGTCTGGGTCGTGCTGCTTGTCACGCTTGCCTACGGCGGCATCGGCTTCTACGACGACTATCTCAAGGTGACGAAGCAGCAATCGAGCGGCTTCGGCGGCTGGGCACGCCTCGGCCTCGAGATGCTGGTGGCTGCGATCGCCGTCTACGTCATCATGGATCTCTCCGTGCCCGATCTCGCCGGCAAGCTCGCGCTGCCGTTTTTCAAGACTGCGCTCATCGATCTCGGAGCCATGTTCATCATCGTCGGCATGCTGGTCATCGTCGGCGCCGGCAATGCCGTGAACCTGACGGACGGCCTCGACGGCCTCGCCATCGTGCCGGTCATGATCGCCGCCGCTACGTTCGGGCTCATCTCGTATCTGATCGGCAACTACAAGTTCGCCGGCTACCTGCAGATCCACCATGTCGCCGGCACCGGCGAGCTGGCCGTCATCTGTGGCGCCTTGATCGGCGCCGGCTTGGGCTTCCTGTGGTTCAACGCGCCGCCCGCCATGATCTTCATGGGCGACACGGGCTCGCTGGCCCTCGGCGGCGCGCTCGGCGCCATCGCCGTCGCCACCAAGCACGAGGTCGTGCTCGCCATCGTCGGCGGGCTTTTCGTGCTCGAGACGCTGTCCGTCATCATCCAGGTGACGTCGTTCAAGCTCACCGGCAAGCGCGTCTTTCGCATGGCCCCGCTGCACCACCACTACGAGCAGAAGGGCTGGAAGGAGAGCACGGTCGTGGTCCGCTTCTGGATCATCGCCGTCATCCTGGCCCTGATCGGCCTCGCCACGCTGAAGCTGCGCTGATGCGGTTCGCCGAGGCTCGCCTCCGCTACAACGCGATCCCTCCCCCCTTGTGGCGGAGGCTAGGAGGAGGGGATTCACGAACGTTAGCCGCCGCAGGGTGTCCCCCCACCCCTAACCCCTCCCCACGTCCATGCGGAGCTTTGCCACGACGGGGAGGGGAATGGCTCACGATTCGCTTCCGAAAAAGCCTTAGCCTAGCTCCATGATTCGCGTGACGACCTTCAAGGATCGGCGGGTCGCCGTCTTCGGGCTGGGCGCGTCCGGGCTCGCCACGGTGTGCGCGCTCGAGGCCGGCGGCGCGACGGTCGCCGCCTGGGACGACAGCGAGGCCGGCCGCAGGGCGGCGGCGGAGGCTGGCGCGACGCTGGTCGATCTCGCCGTGGCGGACTGGTCGGACTTCGCCGCTCTCGTGCTTGCGCCCGGCGTGCCGCTGACACACCCCGAGCCGCACTGGACCGTCGCCAAGGCCAACGCCGCCGGCATCGAGGTCATCGGCGACATCGAGCTCTTCTTCCGCGAGCGCGCGGCGACCTGCGCGAGCGCCCCCGTCATCGCCATCACCGGCACCAACGGCAAGTCGACCACCACCGCGCTCGCGGCCCACATCCTGAGCGAGCTTGGGGCAGATGTGCAGATGGGCGGCAACATCGGCCGTGCCGTGCTGACCCTCGAGCCGCCCGCAGCGGACCGCATCCACGTTCTCGAGCTGTCGAGCTTCCAGATCGACCTCGCGCCAGGCGCCAGCCCGACTGTCGCCGTCCTCCTCAATATCACGCCCGACCACATCGACCGCCATGGCACGGTCGAGAACTACGCGGCCGTGAAGCGCCGCCTCGTGGAGATGGCCCAGGGCACCGCCGTGATCGGCATCGATGACGACTGGTGCGCAGGCATCGCCGGGGACCTCGCCAAGCACGCCGGCTGGCCTGCGGTGCGCCGCATCTCCGTTGAGGAGCCGGTCGCCGACGGCATCTATTCGCTCGACGGCACATTGCACGAGCGCGCGCACGGCCATGAGCACGAGCCTCCGCTCTCCCTCGACGGCATCGCCACCTTGCGTGGCCGCCACAACTGGCAGAACGCCGCCGCGGCCGTCGCCGCCGTCACCGCTCTTCCCGATGGCGACACCTATCGCGTCGGCCTCGCCGCCGCGCTCCGCACGTTCCCCGGCCTTCCCCACCGGCTCGAGATCGTGCGCCGGCTTGGCCCCGTCGAGTTCATCAACGACAGCAAGGCCACCAACGCCGATAGCACCGAGAAGGCGCTCGCCTCCTTCCCGGGCGCCATCTACTGGATCGCGGGCGGCAAGCCGAAGGCGGGCGGCATCGCGATGCTCACCCCTTATTTCCCGCGCATCGCCAAGGCCTATCTCATCGGCGAGGCGACGGAGGAGTTCGCCGCCACCCTCGGCGACGCCGTGCCCTTCGAGCGCTGCGGAACGCTCGACGTCGCTGTCGACCGCGCCGCCGCCGATGCGATTGCGGCGGACGGCGCAAACCGCGTCGTCCTCCTGTCCCCCGCCTGCGCCTCCTACGACCAGTTCAAGAACTTCGAGGTCAGAGGCGACGCCTTCAAGCGGCTCGTCGCCGATCTCGTTGCCGAGCGGGGTGGGCCATGAAGTTCTCGCGCGCCGACCGGAGCCGGCTCTCCGACTGGTGGTTCACGGTCGACCACGTGCTGCTCTCCGCCATCCTGATCGTCGTCGCCGTGGGCCTCGTGCTCTCCGTCGCCGCGAGCCCGGCCGTCGCTATCAAGAAGGGCTTCGATGCCTACTACTTCGTCGAGCGCCATGTCGTCTTCTCGGCCGCCGGCATTTTGATCATTCTCGCCGTCTCGCTCCTCGATCCGCCGGCTGTCCGCCGCCTCTCGTTGCTCGTTCTCGCCGGCGCGCTGGTCGGTCTGATCGCCGTCTTCCTCATGGGCGATGAGATCAACGGCGCCCGCCGCTGGCTTTCGATCGAGGGCCACTCGATCCAGCCCTCGGAGTTCGCCAAGCCCGCCTTCGTCGTCGTCTCCGCATGGCTCTTGGCGGAAGCGCGCCGCCGTCCGGACATGCCGGCCCTGCCGCTCGCCATGCTGCTCTTCGCCACCTTCGCCGCGCTCCTCGTCGTGCAGCCGGACGTCGGCCAAACCATGCTCGTCACGCTGGTCTGGATCGCCATGCTGTTCGTGTCGGGCATCGCCTTGAAGGGTGCCGCCATCGCCGGAGCCGCAGGCGCCGTCGGACTCTACGCGGCCTACCTCTACTTCCCGCACGTCGCCATCCGCATCGACCGCTTTTTCGGCCCGCAATCGGCAAGCGATTTCACCCAGGGCGGGCGCGCCATCCAGTCCTTCATCGAGGGCGGGTTCCTCGGCCGCGGCCCCGGCGAGGGCACCATCAAGACATCGCTCCCCGACGCGCACACCGACTACATCTTCGCCGTCGTCGCCGAGGAGTACGGCGCCGTCGCCTGCCTCGCTCTCGTCGCGCTCTTCGCCTTCGTCGTTCTGCGCGCGCTTCGCCATGCCGAGAGCGAGCCCGACGCCGCCACCCGCCTCGGCATCGTCGGCCTCGCGCTGATGTTCGGGTTCCAGGCCCTGATCAACACGGGCGTCAACACCGGCCTCCTGCCGGCCAAGGGCATGACGCTGCCCTTCCTTTCCGCCGGCGGCTCGTCCATGCTGGCCATCTCGCTGACCCTCGGCATGCTGCTCGCGCTCACCCGCCATCGTCCGGACGCGGACCGCCTCAAAAAGCCCCCATTGATGCCGAGCCTTCCGAGCCTCGACGCCCGCCACACAGCCGCCAACGAGAGCCGAACGTGACGCGTGAGCTACCCTCGATCCTGCTCGCCGCCGGCGGGACCGGCGGCCATTTGTTTCCGGCCTTCGCCCTGGCCGAGGAGCTGGGCCGCCGCGGCTATGCCATCGATCTCGTGACGGACATGCGCGGCGACCGCTACGGCACCGGCTTTCCCTCGCGCTCGGTCTATCAGCTCCCGTCCGCGACGCCGGGCAGCAAGAAGAACCCGATCGCGCTCGGCCGCGCCGGCTTCACGCTGCTGCGCGGCGTGCGCAAGGCGCGCAAGCTATTGCGCACGTTGCGGCCCGCCGCTGTTGTCGGCTTCGGCGGCTACCCGACCATCCCGCCGCTCATCGCCGCGCGCATGCTCGGCATCCCCGCCATCATCCACGAGCAGAACGCCGTCCTGGGCCGCGCCAACAAGGCGCTCGCCCGCTACGCCGCCGCCATCGCCACATCGTTCCGCAACACCAGGAAGCTCGACGGACCCCTCGCCGCCAAGGCCCGTTTCACCGGCAACCCCGTGCGCGATGCGGTGATCGAGGCAGCGAAAATTCCGTACGCGTCCATCGCACCCGGAGGCCCGCTGCACCTGCTGGTGTTCGGCGGCAGCCAGGGCGCGCGCTTCTTCTCGGAGGCGGTGCCGCCCGCCCTCGCCACGCTCCCTGCCGAGATGCGCCAGCGTCTGAAGCTCGTCCAGCAGGCCCGCGCCGAGGATGTGGCCGAGGTCACCGCCGCCACCGCAGCGGCCGGCATCGACGCCGAGATCGCGCCGTTTTTCAAGGCGTTGCCGGAGATCATCGCCGAGAGCCACCTCGTCATCGCCCGCGCCGGCGCCTCCTCCGTGGCCGAGCTTGCCGTCATCGGCCGCCCGTCGATTCTCGTACCTTTGCCGCATTCTCTCGACAGTGATCAGCTCGAAAACGCGGTGAGCCTTGCCGAATCGGGGGGCAGTTGGTGTATCGAGCAGAAGGATCTGACGCCGCTCCGGCTGGCGACGGAGATCGGCGGGCTGTTCGGCGAGCCGCAAGCCCTTGCCCGAGCTGCGGAGAGCGCGAAAGCGCAGGGACAGGCCGGCGCCGTAGGCTTGCTCGCCGATCTCGTGGAGGAGGTGGTCGGCGGCGGCCGCGCGTGAGGGGAGCGCCGCACGAACGCTGACGATACGTCACAAAGACGATCGGTACGGGGGGACGTAAGTTCGAGCGGGCTTCTCGCCCGGCAGGGATAGGACGTACACGCATGCAGATGCCCCGTGATATCGGGCCCTTCCACATCATCGGCATTGGCGGCATCGGCATGAGCGCCATCGCCGAGATCCTTCTCGCCAAAGGCTATCAGGTCCAGGGCAGCGACCAGAAGGAGAGCGCCAACGTGCGCCGCCTGCGCGCCAAGGGCATCCGCGTCTTCGTCGGCCACGACGCGGCGAACCTGGAAGGCGCTCAGCAGGTCGTCATCTCGACCGCCGTCAAGCAGACCAATCCGGAGCTGGGAGCCGCCCGCGCCAAGGGCCTGCCCATCATCCGCCGTGCCGAGATGCTGGCCGAGCTGATGCGCCTCTACGCGACGGTGTCGGTCACCGGCACGCACGGCAAGACCACCACCACCTCGCTCATCAGCACCATCTTCGAGAACGCGAAGCTCGATCCGACCGTCATCACCGGCGGCATCATCAACGCCTGGGGCTCGAACGCGCGCTTAGGCCAGGGCCGCTGGATGATCGTCGAGGCCGACGAGAGCGACGGCACCTTCACGCGGCTGCCGACCGAGATCGGCGTCGTCACCAACATCGACCCCGAGCATCTCGACTACTTCGGCTCGGTCGAGGCCATGCATCGCGAGTACGAGGCCTTCTTCCGCAACATTCCCTTCTTCGGCCTCGCCGTCACCTGCATCGATCATCCGGTCGCGCGCGAGATGGTGGA
>JBFXEP010000022.1:0-16583 GCA_050179995.1 Hyphomicrobium sp. | reverse complement strand
CTCATGACCGGCCCGGTGGAGCTCGAGCACGAGGGCGACCTCGCGGCAGACCTCTCCGCGGCCGGCGCGCCACCCCGCCTTGTCCCTGAGGGGCGTTTGTCCTAAGCACCGGATGACGTCCCAATCCCTCAAACCTGCTCATCGCCCGATGTCCGAACCGCTGATCGTCACGCTTGGCTGCCGGCTCAACGCCTATGAGTCCGAGGTGATGCGCCGCCACGCCGCCGACGCGGGCCTCGCCGATTGCGTGATCGTCAACACCTGCGCGGTGACGGGCGAGGCCGTGCGCCAGGCCGAGCAGACCATCCGCAGGCTGCGCCGCGAGCACCCGGCCGCGCGCCTCATCGTCACCGGCTGCGCCGCCCAGATCGAGCCCGAGCGCTTCGCGGATATCGCCGGAGTCGACCACGTCATCGGCAACGCCGAGAAGCTCGAGCCGGCGACCTACCGCTCGCTCTCGACCGAGGGCCTCGAGCGCGTCGTCGTCAACGACATCATGAGCGTGCGCGAAACCGCGCTGCATATGCTCGACGGCTTCGGCTCGCGCGCACGCGCCTATGTGCAGATTCAAAACGGCTGCGATCATCGCTGCACGTTCTGCATCATCCCCATGGGCCGCGGCCCCTCGCGCTCGGTTGCAATGGGAGAGGTCGTCGCGCAGGTGCGCCGCTTCGTCGAGGCCGGCTATGCCGAGGTCGTGCTGACCGGCGTCGACATCACCTCCTATGGCACCGACCTGCCGGGACCCTCCTCGCTCGGCCGCCTCGTCAAGCAGGTTCTGGCGGGCGTTCCCGAGCTTCGGCGCCTGCGTCTCTCCTCGATCGACCAGGTTGAGGCCGATCGGCATCTCCTCGATGCCATCGCCACCGAGCCAAGAGTGATGCCGCACCTGCATCTCTCGATGCAGGCCGGCGACGACATGATCCTGAAGCGCATGAAGCGCCGCCACCTGCGCGCCGATGCCATACGCTTCTGCGACGAGGTGCGCCGCCTGCGCCCCGACGTCGTCTTCGGCGCCGACCTCATCGCCGGCTTTCCGACCGAGACCGACGCCATGTTCGAGAGCACGCTCGACCTCGTCGAGGAATGCGGCCTCACCTATCTGCACGTCTTCCCGTTCTCGCCGCGCAAGGGCACGCCCGCCGCGCGCATGCCGCAGGTCGATCGCAAGCTCGTCAAGGAGCGCGCCGCGCGCCTCCGCGCCAAGGGCAAGGCCGTGCACGCGCGCTATCTCGATCGCCTCCAGGGCGCGCGCATCGAGCTCTTGATGGAGCAGGGCGACATCGGCCGCACGCCGCATTTCGCCGAGGTGCGCGTCGATCGCAAGTCCGAGGTCGGCAGCTTGACCTGGGCACGGCTCGGGCGCCACGACGGCCGCCGGCTCGACGGTATGGTCATCGAGGGAATGGTCAACGCGTGAGCAGCAGCGAGCCAAAGCGCAAGGGTTTGCTCGGCCGCATGTTCGGCTCGGCGGAGACGCCGTCCGACGAGAAGAGCGCACCATCGGCCGAAGGCGCCGCTGAGGCGGCCGCCGCGCCATCCGAGGCGCCGCGCAAGAGCTGGCTCGATCGCCTCCGCTCCGGCCTTGCCAAGACCTCCTCGCGTCTCGCGGAAGGCATCACCGGCCTCGTCACCAAGAAGAGGCTCGACCAGGCCACCCTCGACGAGCTCGAGGAGGTGCTGATCGCCGCCGACCTCGGCATCCCGACCGCGTCACGCATCACCCAGGCCCTCGCCAAGGGCCGCTTCGACAAGGCCATCTCCGCCGACGAGATCCGCGAGACGCTGGCCGAGGAGGTCGCCCGCGTGCTCGAGCCGCTGGCCCGCCCCCTCGAGATCGACCCCGCACGCAAACCCCATGTCGTGCTCGTGCTCGGCGTCAACGGCTCGGGCAAGACCACCACCATCGGCAAGCTCGCCGCCCGCCTCGCCCGCGAAGGCCGCTCCGTGATGCTCGCCGCCGGCGACACCTTCCGCGCCGCCGCCATCGACCAGCTAAAGGTCTGGGGCGAGCGCGTCGGTGCGCCCGTCATCGCCCGCAACGTCGGCTCCGACGCCTCCGGCCTCGCCTTCGACGCCTTGAAGGAGGCTCAGGCCCAGGCCGCCGACGTGCTACTCATCGACACGGCGGGGCGCCTGCAAAACAAGGAAGGTCTGATGGCGGAGCTTGAGAAAATCGTGCGCGTCATCCGCAAGGTCGACCCGAGCGCCCCCCACGACGTGCTCCTGGTGCTCGACGCCACCACCGGCCAGAACGCCCTGCAGCAGGTCGACGTGTTCCGCGAGCGCGCCGGCGTCACTGGCCTCATCATGACCAAGCTCGACGGCACGGCGCGCGGCGGCATCCTGGTCGCCATCGCCGCCAAGCACGCTCTTCCCATTCATGCCATCGGCGTCGGCGAGAGTGTCGACGACCTGCAATCTTTCTCCGCCAAGGATTACGCCCTTGCTATTGCCGAAAGCTGAAGCCTTGGCCCCGCTGAGGGGCCGGCGCTCGGTTGCGTCAAGCGACGACAAAGGTCATTGAGAGAACATGAGCTCACCCAAACGTCTCTTCCCGTTCAACGCCGAGCAGACCATCAACATCCTGAGCGAGTTCGGCCCGCTCGTGACGATGTTCGTCGTCAACGCGCTCTACGGCATCAACGCCGGCACCTGGGCGTTGATCATCACCACCATCATGGCCATCGTCGCCATGGTCTACATATTCCACCGGCCGCCGGTCTTCCCGCTCATCGCCTCGACCGTCACCATCGCCTTCGGCTCGCTGACCCTGATCACGCATGACCCGATGTGGGTGCAGATCAAGGTCACCATCTTCAACGCGCTGTTCGCTGGCTTCCTCTTCTCGAGCTTCTGGCACTACAAGGGCCTGCGCCAGCTCGCGAGCGAGCTCGGCCCCATCGTCGCCATGCTGCTCGTGAGCTGGCTCATCAGCCTGCAGGGCGGCGTCATCGCGCTCTTCGTCGTCATGGCCGTCTCGCTCATCGCCGCGCGCGGCCGCCTCTCCGATCTCGATTGGGTCACGCTCGGCATCACCGCGGTGTTCGTCGGCCTCGATCTCGCCTGGCACGACGAGGTCTGGCTCAAGACCAACCTGATAGTCGCCAGCGCCCTTGCCGTCGGCTTCGCGCTTGGCGCTATGGTCATGCGCGAGAACTTCTTCCAGTACGTGTTCGAGAAGACGTTCCACTACACGCAGGAGGGCTGGGATCTCTTCACTCGCAGCTTCGCCTGGTTCTTCGTCTTCACCGCCGTCGCCAACGAGGTCGTGCGGCTCACCTTCAAGGATGACCAGACCTACGACCTCCTCGGGCTGTCCATGACCGGCGTCGACATCTGGATCGCCTTCAAGCTGGTCGTCATCCTGCCGCTGTCCGGCCTCTACGCCTGGCTGCTGACGAAGTGGATGAGCAGGTACCATCTTTGAGGAGAGACGCGGCGGATGCGAACCTTACGGCCCTGCATGGGCCCACCGGGGCCGTTTCCTTTACCGTAATCGGCGTCTATGCTCGAAGAGCCATGCGGTCGCCTAGCACGAACGGACAATGACATGAGCCAGAGCGAGACGACCAAGCCCGAGACCCACGAGAGTGGCTCCCAGCAGCTTTTGAAATTCGTGGTCGAGCTCGGCCCGCTCGTGGTCTTCTTCCTGACCAACGCGCGCGCCGGCATTTTCTGGGGCACGGGCCTCTTCATCGTCGCGACGCTGATCTCGCTCATCGCGTCGCGCGTCCTGTTCGGACGCGTGCCGATAATGCCGCTCGTCTCGGCCTTCGTGGTCGTCATCTTCGGCAGCTTGACGCTGTTCCTGCAGGACGAGCTTTTCATCAAGCTCAAGCCGACCATCGTCAACAGCATCTTCGCCGCCGTTCTGTTCGGCGGCCTCGCCATGGGCAAGTCGCTGCTGAGCTATCTCTTCGGCGACGTGTTCGCGCTGACCGAGGAGGGCTGGCGCAAGCTCACCTTCCGCTGGGCCTGCTTCTTCGTGTTCCTGGCGCTCTTGAACGAGGTCGCCTGGCGCTTTCTCACCACCGACCAGTGGGTGTCCTTCAAGGTCTTCGGAATCATGCCGATCACGATGGTGTTCGCCATCTCGCAGGTCGGCCTCCTGCAGCGCCACGCCCTCGACAAGACGGGCGGCGCCTAGCGCCCCCTTCACCTCTCACGTGGGGAGAGGTCGGAAGCGATCTGACGATCGCTTCCGGGTGAGGGGCTACGCCGCCGCTTTCGCCTTGAGCAGGTTGCGCTCGATCAGCGTCTCGGCGATCTGCACCGCGTTGAGCGCCGCGCCCTTGAGGAGATTGTCGGCGACGATCCACAAAACGAGGCCGTTCTCGACCGTCGCATCCTCGCGGATGCGCGAGACGTAGGTCGCATACTCGCCCGCCGCCTCGACCGGTGTGACGTAGCCGCCGGGCTCCCGCTTGTCGACCACGAGCACACCCGGCGCATCGCGCAGGATGTCGCGCGCCTCGTCCGCCGTGATCGGCCGCTCGAACTCGATGTTGACCGCCTCCGAGTGCCCGACGAACACCGGCACGCGCACGCACGTCGCCGTCAGCCTGATCTTCGGATCGAGGATCTTCTTGGTCTCGGCGAGCATCTTCCATTCCTCTTTCGTGTAGCCGTCCTCCATGAAGACGTCGATGTGAGGAATGCAGTTGAAGGCGATCTGCTTCGGAAATTTCGTCGGCTCGACCTCTTGCCCGGGCACGAATTTGCCCTTGGTCTGTGCCCACAGCTCATCCATCGCCTCCTTGCCGGCGCCGGAGACGGACTGATAGGTCGACACCACGACGCGCGTGATGCGGGCCGCGTCGTGCAGCGGCTTCAGCGCCACCACCATCTGCGCCGTCGAGCAGTTCGGATTGGCAATGATGTTCTTCTTGGTGAAGCCCCCGATCGCATCCGCGTTGACCTCGGGCACGATCAGCGGCACGTCCTGGTCGTAGCGCCAGCACGACGAGTTGTCGATCACCACGCAGCCCATGGCGCCGATCTTGGGGCTCCACGCCTTCGACACCGACGAGCCCGCCGACATCAGGCAGATGTCGGCCTGCGAGAAATCGAACTGCTCGAGGTCCTGGCATTTGAGCACGGTGTCGCCGCACGAGACCTCGGTGCCGAGCGAGCGGCGCGAGGCGATCGCGAAGATCTCGTCCGCCGGAAAACGGCGCTCGGTGAGCACGTTCATCATCTCGCGCCCGACGTTTCCGGTCGCGCCGACGACAGCGACTTTGTAGCCCATGGCTCGGGGTCCTTTTTGAGCGCGCCGGACGCTTCCGGCGGCAGCTTTGAACACATCGGAAAATATCCGACGGCGGGCTTCACTTACGCGGCCCGGCCCCCCCTTTCAAGGTCCAATTCGTGAACGTTCCGGGCAAGCGGCCTGTCCGCCCCGACCGTCATGGCCGCGTCGCCGCGGAGCCGCGCTTCGCGCCGAGACGGCCATCCACGCCAATCTCGGCGTTCGAACTCCAAGGCTTTGACACATCGCGCCGCATCACCTTAGGTCGGAGACCCCGTTGCCGGAGACCGCCCGTGCCGACATCCCGCTCGACAGCGCTGGCTTCCCCCGCGACAGCCGACCCTACCGTCTGGCCGGACGGCGTCACGCCGACCGAGGAATACCGCGCCGCCATCGACCACATCCGCGAGGGCGAGGGCCACCTCTTCGTCACCGGCCGCGCCGGCACCGGCAAATCGACCCTCCTGCGTGCCCTGCGCGGCGCGGTCGAGGAGGAGATCGTCGTCCTCGCCCCGACCGGCCTCGCCGCCGTCAACGTCGGCGGCCAGACCATCCATTCCTTCTTCGGCCTGCCGCCCCGCCTCCTGCGCTCCGACGACATCCGGAGAAGCCGCAACGGCACCGTGATGCGCAAGCTCGCCTACCTCGTCATCGACGAGGTATCGATGGTGCGCTCCGACCTCATGTGGGCCATCGACCAGGCGCTACGCGTCAACCGCGGCCGCCCTCGCGAGCCCTTCGGCGGCGTGCGCCTCGTGCTGTTCGGCGACTTGCATCAGCTTCCCCCAGTGGTGCAGGAGGCGGAGGTCGCCCAGTTTCTCGAGGCCGAGTTCGGCGGGCCCTTTTTCTTCTCCGTGCCCTCGCTGCGCGAAGGCGCGGGCACCGCGCTCGTCGAGCTGACGCAGGTGTTCCGGCAGAGCGACGAGACGCTGATCTCCGTCCTCGACCGCGTTCGCGATGGGGCCGCCGGCGCCGATGACCTCGCCGAGCTCAACAAACGCGTCGCGCCGATCCGCACGCTGGGCGAGGGCGACAGGTTCGTCATCCTGACCCCGACCAACGCCGCAGCCCAGCGCATCAACACCACCTACCTCGAGGCGCTCTCCGGGCACGCGCACACCTACGAGGCCGGCATCACCGGCGAGTTCGGCAGCGCCGCCCACCCGACCGACAGCGCGCTCACCTTGAAGGCGGGGGCCAAGGTCATCCTGCTGCGTAACGACCCCGAGCGGCGATGGGTCAACGGCACCATCGCCCGCATCGCGCGGCTCGACGACAAGCGGGTCTTCATCGAGGTCGCCGGCCGCGAGCACGAGCTCGAGCCCGTGAGCTGGGAGCAGCGCCGCTACGCCTATGACAAGGAGCAGGAGAAGATCGTCGGCACCGTCGCCGGCACCTTCAAGCAGTTTCCGGTGCGCCTCGCCTAGGCGCTCACCATTCACAAGGCCCAGGGCCTGACGCTCGACAATGTGTATATCGACCTCGGCCGGGGGACCTTCGCTCACGGGCAGGCCTACGTCGCTTTGTCGCGGTGCCGCTCTTTGAAGGGCCTCGCGCTCGCCCGCAGGCTCGAGCCGCGCGACATCCTTTTCGATTCCGCCGCCATGGGCTACCGCGACCTCTTCCCCGCCCTTCAGCCGTAAGACGATGACAGAAAACGGGGATTTCGCAACTGCGAGATCACGCCCGCATCGTTAACTCATTCCGCCCTCGGCATATGCCTTAAATGGGCATTTGATCTTGATCAAATTCGACTGCCGCAGGGCAACAAACTTTCATGTTGCGCCGCACAAAACTCGCGCCTATGTTCCGTTTTGAAAGTTTCGGGTGGCCGCACGGACCGTGCCTCGTTCGATACCGGCGACCGCCCCGCTTCTCAAAAGCCGCCTCAACCAGACCGACCCCAAACTGAACTCATAGGAGCCCCGCCGTGAACGACTTCACCCGCCAGACCCAGGAATTCTTCTCCGCCGCCAAGGACGCCCGCATCCCCGAGCAGGTCCAGGCCATCGCCGAGGACAGCGTGAGCAAGGCCCGCGAGACCTACGACCGCTTCTCGACCGCCGCCAAGGACAGCGCCAAGGTGCTCGAGGACGTCGTCTCCGCCGCCCAGGCCGGTGCCAAGACGATCGGCGACCGCGTGCTGCGCAACACCGAGGCCAACGCCGAGGCGGCCTTCGAGGCGGCTCAGGCCATCGCCCGCGCCAAGACGCTGCCCGAGGTGATCCGCCTCCAGTCGAGCTTCGTCCAGCAGCAGTTCGCCACCGCCGGCGCCCAGTCGAAGGAGCTCTTCGAGCTCTCGGCCAAGGTTGCGCAGCAAACGTTCGAGAACCTCAACTCGGCTGCCACGAAGACCTTCGAGCAGATCAAGAAGTCGAGCTAAGCGACGTTGAAAGCTGCAGCCTCTGCGCATCGCAGCTTCAACTCGGCCGCCAGATCGCACATACGCCCGGTGAAGATCACCGGGCGTATCCTTTTTTGCGTGACGCGTCGCACTTTGCCTTTCGCGCACCGAAATTCCGGCTATAGTGAAAGGATGTTAGGGTCGCGTTCCGATATCAAGATCCGCAAAGGCAAGCTCGCCGACGCAGCGTCCGTCGCCGAGACATTCCGCCAATCCTGGCTTCAGGCCTATCGCGGCATCCTTCCCCACCATCATTTAGAGAACATGATCCGCCGCCGCGGAGCCGATTGGTGGGCGAGCGTCATCCGCAGCGGCGACAGCCTGATCGTACTGGAGAAGAGCAGCACCATCATCGGCTACGCCACGCTTGGCTTCTCGCGCACGCGCGGGCCTTACCAGGGCGAGATCTACGAGCTGTACGTCACGCCGGTGTACCAGGGCCTCGGCCTTGGCGAGCACCTGTTCGAGGCCTGCCGCTACAGCCTCGACCAGCGGCGCCTGAAAGGCCTGATCGTCTGGGCGCTCGCCGAGAACAGCATCGCCACCGACTTCTATTGGCGCCGTGGCGGCCGCCCCGTGAAGCAGGGCTTCGAGACCATCGGCGGCCAGAAGCTCGAGAAGATCGCTTTCGCCTGGTCGTCCTGACCGTTCCCTGTCGTCCCGGCCAAGCGACGCCATGGGCGTCGCGCCGAGCCGGGACCCAGCACAAAGCTGCTATCGCAATATAACAGCCCTACATCGGACTCCGCCCCCGCGCGCCCTGCACCGCCGGCACGTCGGGGCATGGTTTCGCGCGCGCGTCCGTGTCCGCAAGCTTCCGCGCCAGCACCATCGCGTCGAGATTGGCGAGCGCATCCACGTGCGCCACGTGGCACACCTCGTTCTCCGTGACCCGCATCACCACCAGCACCTCGCCGTGCGCCGTGGCATCATGCGTGAAATAGCGCACGATCGTCGCATACGGCACCGGACGCCCGCCGCGCACCACGAAGCGCCATTCGATGGTTGTCCGCATCCCGCCGGGCTCGAACACGGTATTGGCGGACTTAAGCGTTTGACCGGCGGCGCGCTGCTTATCCGCGTTGGCCCCAACGCTGAGGTAGACGCCCTGCGGCGCGCTCGCAACGTACACGGGAAAGCCCGGCAATCCGTCGCACGACCAGGCCGGGCCCGCGTGCTCCTCTCCCGCCGCAGGTTGGCATTTCGAGAGGTCGACGGCCGTATAGAGACTTTTGACCTGCTGGATGGCGCCTGCCGCACTGCACCAAAGTAGCGCGGCGAGGGCGGCCGGCAGAGCCCGGTATGCTGTCATGGCACCTCGCGGGCGGCTAAACCATGATCGCTTCGGACCCTATCAGTCCGAAGCGAGAATCATAGGTCTCATCAACCGCACGGTTCTACACCCGTTTCTGAGCGAAATCCTCTTGGCGACGCCGGTCCATATGCCGGGTTCTCACCGCTAGTCCCGGGTGTCGCACCATCCGCGTGTTGCGTGCCCGGACGATGCGAAACCTTACCGCAGTTGAGAATCCGATTTAGCCGAACGGCCGCACTTCCTCTGAGCCCCCGCGGTTGCTATATCGCGCCCATCGAATCCCCCTGAGGGCATCATGAGCGACATCCGCATCGCGGTATCGGGAGCTGCGGGCCACATGGGCCGCGAGCTCGTCCGCGCGATCGCTTCGGCGCCGGGGTGTGTGCTGAGCGGGGGCATCGAGCCATCCGGCTCGCCGCATGTGGGTGCCGACCTCGGCACGCTGGCCGGCCTACCGCCGCTGAACGTCCACGTCACCACCGATCCGCTGGCGATTGCCGCCTCGAGCGACGCCGTGATCGACTTCACCGTTCCCGCCGCAACGGTCGAGATGGCGGGCCTCGCCGCCAACGCGCGCATCGTGCACGTCATCGGCACCACCGGCCTTAACGCTGACGACGAAGCCGCAATTAAGGCTGCGGCCCGCCATGCTACCGTCATCAAGGCGGGCAACATGAGCCTCGGCGTCAACCTCCTGGCTCTCATCACACGGCGCATCGCCGAGACGCTCGATGCCGACTACGACATCGAGATCGTCGAGATGCACCATCGCCGCAAGGTGGACGCACCGTCCGGTACGGCTCTGATGCTCGGCGCCGCGGCGGCCAAGGGGCGGGGGATCGATCTCGAGACGAACAGCGTGAGAGTGAGAGACGGCCACACCGGCCCGCGCAAGCGGGGCGACATCGGCTTTGCAACGCTGCGTGGCGGCACCGTCGTCGGCGACCACACGGTCGTCTTCGCCGGCGACGGCGAGCGCATCGAGATCACGCACCGCGCCGAGGATCGCAGCATTTTCGCGCGCGGCGCCGTCAAGGCCGCGCTGTGGGGCCGCGGCAAGGGACCCGGCCTCTTCAACATGGGCGATGTATTAGGACTCTAAATGTCGACATTGCAGAGAGCTCAGCGGATTGCAGCCATGACGAACAAGCTCGTGCTGGTGCGCCATGGCGAAAGCGAATGGAACAAGCGCAACATCTTCACCGGCATTCGCAATCCCGACCTGACCGACAAAGGCTTAATCGAAGCGGTGTGGGCCGGCCGCGTGCTGAAGGCCGAGGGGCTGCACTTCGACATCGCCTTCACGAGCAAGTTGAAGCGCGCCCAGCACACGCTCGACATCATCCTCGGCGAGATCGGCGGCGAGCCGACCGAGGTCATCGAGGACCCGGCGCTCAACGAGCGCGACTACGGCGAGCTCTCCGGTCTCAACAAGGATCAGGCACGCGCGCGGTGGGGCGAGGAGCAGGTGCTCGCCTGGCGCCGCAGTTTCGATACGCCCCCGCCCGGCGGCGAAAGCCTCAAGGACACGGCCGAGCGCGTGCAGCCCTACTACCTCGAGCACATCTGGCCCCACGTCGCCGCGGGCAAGAACGTCATCGTCTCCGCGCATGGCAATTCCCTGCGCGCGCTCATCATGTATCTTGAGAAGCTCTCCGCAGAACAGATCCTCGATCGCGAGCTGGCGACGGCCGCGCCGCAGGTCTACCGCCTTTCAGCCACGGGCGACGTCGAGGAGCATCGGGAGCTCGTCCGCTCTGAGGGTCGCGACGATGGTATGGGATGAGCTCAGCCGCCGCGCGGACGAGGAAAACGCGCGCGCCCGCGACAAGTGGATCGGCGTCTACATCGGCGTGCTGGCCGTCATTCTGGCCATCTGCTCCATGGGCGGCGGCAACGCCTCCAAGGAAGCGACGCTGAAGAACATCGAGGCCACCAATACCTGGGGCTTCTTCCAGGCCAAGAACATGCGCCGCCACGTGCTGCGCCTCGCCATCGATGAGCTCGAGATTCGCCAAGCGGGCATGAAGCTGCCCCCCGATTTGCAGGCCGTCACCAAACCGTCGGAGGAGCAGGCCCTCATCGAGAGCAAGCTCATGAGCTACCGGGAGCAGGAAGCGGGGCTGACCTCCAACAAGGCGACCAACGAAGGGCTCGACGAGCTCTGGGCGCGCGGCAAGGCGCTTGAGGCCGAGCGCGATTTCGCCATGCGCCAGGACCCCTATTTCGACTACGGCGAGGCGCTGCTGCAGATCGCCATCGTGCTGGGCGGCGTGGCCATCATATCGGGCGGCTCGCTCCTGCTCACCACCAGCGCCATCATGGGGCTTCTCGGCACGCTCTTTACCCTGAACGGCTTCACCCTCCTCCTCCACCTCCCCTTCCTCGGCTGACGCCGCCGCGGCTCAGGCGCTGACGTGCCCGGACCCCGGCCCCAGCCTGCCCCGGTGCAGGCGGCCGGGATCCATCCAAGCCCGAAGGATGTTGGCGCCGCCGCCAACATCCGCACGAGCACAAGCTTGCCGCGTCCCCGTCGGCGCGCTAGTACCGCGCCACCACTCCCCTCCTGACGGACACCTCTCATGACCACCCACAAGCTGCTCCTTCTGCCCGGCGACGGCATCGGCCTCGAGACCATGGCGGAGGTCGAGCGCATCATCGCCTTCTTCAACAAGAAGGGCGGCGCGCACCGCTTCGAGACCGAGAGCGACCTCGTCGGCGGTTCGGCCCACGACGTGCATGGCGTCGCCGTCACCGACGCCTGCGTCGACAAGGCCAAGGCGTCGGACGCCGTGATCTTCGGCGCCGTCGGCGGACCCAAGTGGGACAAGGTGCCCTACGCCGTACGCCCCGAGGCCGGGCTCCTGCGGCTGCGCAAGGACCTCGACCTCTTCGCCAACCTGCGCCCCGCCATCTGCTATCCCGCGCTCGCAGATGCTTCGTCGCTGAAGCGCGAGCTGGTCGAAGGCCTCGACATCATGATCGTGCGCGAGCTCACGGGCGGCGTCTACTTCGGCGAGCCGAAGGAGATCGTGACGCTGGAGGACGGCCAGAAGCGCGCCGTCGACACGCAGCTCTACACCACGCGCGAGATCGAGCGCATCGCCAAGGTCGCCTTCGACCTCGCGAGGAAGCGCGGCAACAAGGTGCATTCCGCCGAGAAGCGCAACGTCATGAAGACCGGCGTGCTTTGGAACGAGGTCGTCACCGCCACCCACAAATCCTACGCGCCAGACGTCGAGCTGCAGCACATCCTCGCCGACAACTGCGCCATGCAGCTCGTGCGCAATCCGAAGCAGTTCGACGTCATCGTCACCGACAATCTGTTCGGCGACGTGCTGTCGGACGAAGCCGCGATGGCCACCGGCTCACTCGGCATGCTGCCCTCGGCTTCTCTCGGCGCCGCCGACGAAAAGACCGGCAAGCGCCTTGCACTCTACGAGCCGGTGCACGGCTCCGCGCCCGACATCGCCGGCAAAGGCCTCGCCAACCCGATCGCCACCATCGCCAGCTTCGCCATGGCGCTGCGCTATTCGTGCGCCATGAGCGACGGCGCCGACCTGATCGACAAGGCCATTGCCGCCGTGCTCTCCGACGGCTACCGCACGGGCGACATCATGCAGCCCGGCATGCGCCAGGTCGGTACCAGCGAGATGGGCTCCGCCATCCTCGCCGCGATCGGAAAACTTGCGGTGTAAACCCCGGCGAACAAAAAAAAGCGGCTCCCTTGCGAGAGCCGCCGCAGGTGGTCGAAGGTTGCACATCAGTCCTTCGTGATCACGAACACCTTGAAGTCCTTCTCGAGCCGGAAATCGTACTGGCCGCCCTTGCACTTCACGTCCTCGGCCTCGAACACGCCCGTGCCCTCGCTCTCCTTCTCGTAGGTGCCGCCCTCGCAGCCCCAGGCTGCAACGGCCTCCTTGATCTTCGCTGCCTCGTCGTCGGTCGGCTTGTCGTCGGCGAGCGCCGCGCTCGAGCAGAAGGCAAGAGCAGCAGCAACAGCGAGCATACGCTTCATGGTCAATCTCCTTGAGATGTAAAATCGGGAACCATTCCCTATTTCGTTGCCGCGCTGCAGCATGTCTATGGGAGAACTTCCCGATTTAGGTCGGGAAAGCGCAAGCCATTCCACCGCCGATGGTTTTTCTTTCAATATCCCGGGGACTTAAAAGGCCCACAACCCTGAATTGCGGCGCCCGTCCGAAAGCGATCAGAAAAAGAGAACATTGCCTTTCGGGGCCTACAGTTTCCGCAGTGCAACAGTGGCCACGCTGTGGTCCTGCCCCTTGCGCAGGATGAGCCGCGCACGCGGCCGCGTGGGCAGGATGTTCTCGACCAGGTTCCTGAGGTTGATCGTGCGCCAGATCTCGAGCGCCCGTGCCACGGCATTGTCGTGGGTGAGCGTGATGTAGCGATGAAAGAACGAGGCCGGGTCGCGGAAGGCGGTGCTCCGAAGCCGCATGAAGCGCTCGAGGTACCAGGACTCGATCAGCGCCGGCTCCGCATCGATGAAGATCGAGAAGTCGATGAAGTCGGACACGAACGGCCCCAGCTCCGCATCCCTGTGCACGCTCGCCGGCTGCAGCACGTTGAGCCCTTCGACGATCAGGATGTCGGGTCGCTCGATGACCACCTTCTGGCTCGGCATGATGTCGTAGTGGAAGTGCGAGTAGACCGGCGCCTCGATGTGCTCGCGGCCGCTCTTGACGTCGGCGAGGAAATTGACAAGGCGCGCCGTGTCGAAGCTCTCGGGGAACCCCTTGCGCTCCATGAGCCCGCGCGTTTCGAGCTCGCGATTGGGATAGAGGAAGCCGTCCGTCGTGATGAGGTCGACGCGCGGGTGATCCGGCCAGCGCGCGAGCAGCGCTTTTAGAACGCGCGCCGTCGTGCTTTTTCCGACCGCCACCGAGCCCGCGACACCGACGATGAACGGCACCTTGCAGTCCGTGCGCCCGAGGAACGTCGAGCTCACGGCATGCAGCTTCTGCGCGGCGGCCACATAGAGATTGAGGAGGCGCGAGAGCGGCAGGTAGATGGTCTCGACCTCCTCGACGCTGAGCTCCTCGATGAGGCCCGAGAGCACTTCCAGCTCCTCGGGCTCGAGCGTCATCGGCGTGTCGGCGCGCAGCTTCGCCCACTGCTCGCGGCTGAAAGTGCGATAGGGCGAGAACTGTCTGTCCTGCTCCGCTCCGACCACCTCGAGCCGCGGCGGCTCCCGCGCCGGGCCCGTCACCTTGTCGCGTAGTCTCATGAGCGGTTCACCCGGAGGCTCTGCGGCCTCTCCATGTTGGGTTAGACCATGATCGCCTCGGACCCTTCAGTCCGAAGCGTGCATCATAGGTCTCATCAAAAGCCTAGGACGCGACAACAATTCAACGAGAGCTTATCGCGCGCTAGGACCCGCGCGAAGCTTTCTCCGCCAGTCCCGATTGTGCCGTACGCTGGTCGAGAACCGCGAGCACGTCGGCAAGCGCCACGCCGCGAGCCTCGAGCAGCACCAGGAGATGATAGAGCAAATCCGCGGCTTCCGCACAGAGCGCTTCGTCGCTCTGGTTGACGCCGGCGATGACCGTCTCCACGGCCTCCTCGCCGAGTTTCTTGGCGCACCGCTCCGGTCCCCCGTCGAGCAGCTGACGCGTATAGGACTTGTCCGCCGCCGCCTCGCGCCGCGCCCGGATGGTTGCCGCCAACTTGATGAGAACGTCGTCGCTCATGGCTCTCGGACCCAAAAATCAGGGCGCGACCCTGCCTCCGGGCCGCTCGAATGTCGAGCCCTTCGCATGTCCGATCTTAACGGACCGCCGCCTCAGCCGCCGTCGGACCCGATCAGGCGCAGGCGGATGTAGTCGAGCTGGTCGAAATTGCCGTACTTGATGATGAGGTTGCCGCTCTCGCCGGAGCCGCGCTTGACCTCCACCTTGAGCCCCAGCCGATCCGCGAGCTCCTTTTCGAACGCCTTGGTGTCGGCGTCCTTGTCGCGCGCCTTGCGCCCGCTGCCGCCGGTCGATCCGGCAACACCGATCGGCCCAGTCTGCGCCAGTGCCTGCACCAGCGCCTCGGCCTCGCGGACGTTGAGATTGCCGTCGAGGATCTGCTGTGCCAGCGCCTCCGCGTCCTCGCGCCCGACCAGCGTACGCGCATGCCCGGCCGTGAGCCGGCCGTCCTGCACATAGGCCTGCACGCCTGCCGGCAATTTCAGAAGCCTGAGCGTGTTCGCTACGTGGCTGCGGCTCTTGCCGATGATCTCCGACACCTGCTCCTGGCTATAGTCGAAGCGCTCGATCAGCTCGCGGTAGCCGTTCGCCTCCTCGATGGCGTTGAGGTCGGCGCGCTGCACGTTCTCGATGATCGCGATTTCGAGCACGTCGCGGTCCGAGAGCTCGCGCACGATGACCGGCACCGTGTGCAGCGCCGCCTTCTGCGCTGCGCGCCAGCGCCGCTCGCCGGCCACGATCTCGTAGGCGTGCGCCTCCTCCGGATGCGGCCGCACGATGATCGGCTGCACGAGGCCCTTGGTGCGGATCGACTCGGCGAGCTCGGCGAGATCCTGCTCGGCGAAATCCTTGCGCGGATTGAACCGCCCGCTCCGGAGCTGCGCCACCTGCAGGAGCCGCTGCTCACCCTCGGCCGGCAGCCGCGGCTGGCTTTGCGGCGCCTCCCCGATCAGCGAGGCAAGACCCCGGCCGAGCCGGCTCTTGGGTAGCGGTGAGTTCATGTCGCGCCCTGTTTTGTCTTGTATTGCAATCCGTTACGCAGCTTTGGTCCGACGCTCGCGCTCAATGATCTCGGTCGCGAGCCGGATATAGGCCTGGCTGCCCGCGCAGTCGTAGTCGTAGAGCAGGATCGGCTTGCCGTGCGAGGGGGCCTCCGCGACACGCGTGTTTCGCGGAATGACGGATTCGTAGACCTTGGGCCCGAAGAAGGCCCTGACTTCGTCCGCGACCTCCTTCGAGAGCGTGGTCCGCGCATCGTGCATGGTCAGAACCACGCCCTGGATCTCGAGGCTCGGATTGAGCGTGGCCCGGATCTGGTCGATCGAGTCCTTGAGCTGCGAAATGCCTTCCAGCGCGAAGAATTCGCACTGCACCGGCACCAGCACGGCATTCGCCGCCGCGAGCGCGTTGAGCGTCAGGATGCTGAGCGACGGCGGGCAGTCGATAAGGACGTAGCCAAAGCCCTGGTCCGCGGGCCGCCCCTGGAGCTGCGCCGCGAGGCCCGCAACCGCATTCCTGAGCTTGAACGCGCGGCTGGCGTCCCCCGAGAGGTCGCTCTCAAGCCCGACCAGGTCCTGGTTGGCCGGAACCACGAACAGCCCGGGAATGGCCGTAGGAACGGCCACATCGAGCAGGCTCGCGTGCCCCATGACGGCGTCATAGGAGGTCCGCGTCCGCGTTTCCGGCGGCACGCCAAGGCCCGTCGAGGCGTTGCCCTGCGGATCGAGGTCCACGACCAGCACGCGCTCGCCGATCGCCGCCAGCGCCGTGCCGAGATTGATGGCCGTAGTCGTCTTGCCGACGCCGCCCTTCTGATTGGCGATCGCCAGCGTCCTGAGCTTGGCTGTCACGGGACTAACCCTCCGTCCTCGCAGCTAAATTTCGCACGATCACAATACG
>JBFXEP010000021.1:0-16767 GCA_050179995.1 Hyphomicrobium sp. | reverse complement strand
GGCCGGCACTCAACCGTGTCAGTGCGCTCCTCGTCCATCCCCTACCTCTCTCTTGTTTGGCGCTTCGGTTGCCCACTACCGCAACCGCGCCGTCCCCATGATCTCGGCCACGTCGCGCGCGGCCATCTTGGCCACGATGCGCTCACAGCCCTCCCACTTGATCTCCGGCCGCTCGGCGCGCAGGCCGTCGACGCGCCGGCCGATGCTGTCGAACCAGCGCACCAGGCCCTCGTCGTCCCAGGTGGCGATGCCGAGCGCGCGGGCGATGCCGTGCATTTCCATTTCGAACAGAGCGAGGTCGAGCTCGGCGCCGAGGTCGCGGAAGCCGCGCCGCATCACCGCCTCGGCTTCGAGCGCCCCGTCGCGCTCGGCCCGCTCGGCGATCAGGTCGACGATCGACGCCGCCGCGCGGTCGCAGTCGCTCTCGCGCATGAACCACAGCCGCACCTGCGTGCCGCAGAACATCAGCGGGTTCTTGTCCCAGGTGGTGGTCGCCGCGTCGCGCGTCGACGAGCCCTTGACGATCTTGGCCGGCCAAAGGCCGCGGTTGTGGCCGATGCGCTGGCGCACCCCATGGCCGCCCGGGTCCCACAGCGTGAGCGACACCGGCCCGTCGGTGGCGACGAGCGAGAGCGAGTGGAAGCCGATGAAGTTGAAGATGTCGCGCCGCCGCTCGGTCCAGCGGATGGCCTGCCCGCGCACCGGCTCGGCGGCCTGCGGGGGCGGGTTCACGCGCGCGGATGCGGAGTGGGCATCCGAAGCGCCAAGCAAAGTGTCGGCCGTGCCGACGCCGAGCTGCGCCGCGAGTTTTCGCGCCTGGCTCACGAGCTCGCCTCCGGGCTGCCGGCTGCGATACCCTCCGCGATCCGCGCCATCATCTGCAGGCCGACCTCCTTGAGGTCGAGAGAGGCGAACGCGGCTTTGATCTGCGCCGCGAGCGCCTGCGCATCCGGCGAGGCGCCCGAATCCGGCTCTGCACTTTCCGTCATGTCATCCCCCGTTGCGTGCTGGGCGCGGATGCGAAGTGGGCATCCGAAGCGCCGCCGTGTAGGCTTGGTCGAGCGCGCGCTCGTAGAGGTGGCGCGCCGTCTTGTGGCAGCGGGCGCGCACCTTCTCGGCGATCTGGCGGAAGCTCCACGGCGGGTCGGCCGCGCGCATGGCCACCACGTCGATGGCGCGCCCCTCGACGCCGTTGAGCCACGACAGCGCCGTCACCCAGTCCTCGAGATCGCGCCGCGTCGGCGTCCATCCCGAGCGCACCGCCGTGGCGTCCGTGTCGCGCTTGCCGCGCCGCTCTTCCGCCTCGCGCTCGCGGGCGGCGTATTTGAGCGCGATCAGCACCATCTCGCGCGGGATGTCGGCGCAGGTCGAGGAGCCGCCGTGCCCGACGCCGTGCTGCGCGTCCGAGGTGCGGAAGGCGCGCAACAGCCGCGCCTCGCATTCCTCGCGCGAGCGCGGCACGCCACGCGTGAGCAGCAAGCCCGGGTGCGGCCAGTCGTCGGTCCCGTGCGCGGCGTCAACGCCCTCGTCGGGCGCGCGCTCCTCGCTCCTGGGCGCCCGCCGGCCGAACGCGGGATCGAGCGGCGCCGGCAGCGGGTAGGGCCAGTCCTCGGCGTTGAGCGGCGAGAAGGCGCGCGGCGAAAGATCCCACGGCGGCTCGGCCCCGACCGGCGCCAGCGCGATCTCCTGCCGGCGCATCCACCCGCCGTCGCCCCACACGCCGACCTGATACCACCACCACGTCTTGCGGGCAGGGTGCTTCTTGATGAGAGCGAGCACGGTGTAGCCGGGGTCCTCGAGCGCGACGCGCACCGGCACGCCGGCGGCGAGCTTGCACGTGACCGGATACCAGACCTCGTCGGCCGCGCCCGGCTGCCACGCGGCGCGGATCTTGCCTTTGCGCGGGCCCTGCGCGGATGCGGAGTGGGCATCCGAAGCGCCAGGAAAGGTGACGTCGCTCATGCCGGCACCTTCTCCATGATCACGAGGCGGCGCTTGCCGTCCGACCGCTCGACGAGCGCCACCACGGCGGCCTTGCCGTCGCTGACGATGACGGACTCGCGCGTCACGGCCGGCAGGGGCTCGGCGTCGGGCTCGCTCTCGCGGAACGGTGCGGCAAGCTCCGCGTTGGTCAGCGTGCGTGTCACGCTCTCCTGCGATGCGTAGGATTTCCTCACGTCTGCACCTCCACGAGGCGGCCCGCGTCGCGCAGCAGGCGCTGCTGGTAGCCGACGCGCTCCTCGCGGATCAGGTGACGCAGCTGCTTCGCGCCGGGTTTGCCGAGCCCCAGCAGCCGCTCGTAGTGCGCGAGCTTGTCGATCAGCTGCTGCAGCAGCACGCGCTGGCCGGGCGTGAGCGGCTCCTCCTGCATCACTGCACCCCCGCCGGCGAGGTCTGGTAGTGACCGTTCGGCTGCGGCGGGGCGAAGCGGCTCGCCACCGCACGCGCGCCGTGGTCGTAGCCTTCGGGCGCGGATGCGGCGAGCACTGGCGAGCCGTCGGGTCGGAGACCCGCCTGCGGCGGGATGGCATCCGAAGCGCCCAAGGGCAGAGCCTCGAGCGGCTTGATGGCCGGCGGCGGCAGCCCGCCGATGCGGGCCTGCAGCATGACGAGAATGCGGTGGATCTCGGCGCGGCGCCGGTCCTGCGCCTCGAGCACGGCGAGCAGCTCGTCGATCAGGTGCTTGTCCTGCTGCTCGAGGCGCGCGTTGAGGTCGAGCAGCAGCGCGTAGTCGGCGCCGTGCTGGTCGCCGTAGCGCGTCTTCAGCTCCTCGAGCTTTTGCGAGAGTAGTGTCATGATCGTGCCCCCTCCTGCTGTTTCAACGCCATCGCCATGAGCATCAGCTTCATGGGATCGTTCAGAACGAAAATCGCGTGCCCGTCCTCCTCCCTGACGGAGATCGCCCCGGGTTGGCCGAGTTCCTTGCAAAGCGCGGCGGCCTCGCCGGCGAGATCGCGCATCAGCGCCCGGTCGCCCGGTAGCTTCGCCTTGAGCCGCGCCGTCAGCGCTTCCATCACCTGCTGCCTTGCGGCCTCGACCAAGATGTTCACCGCGCCCCTCTTTGCTTGCGCTTCGGTTGCCCAGTGCCAACCGCGCTAGTTCATCCCAGCGCGGCGGCGCTTTTCCTTTTTGGTCGACTTGGCCTCGGGCTCCGCCTCGGCCTCGGCGGCGGCGCGCTTCTGCGCTTCCGCGAGGTCGGTCGGCAGGCCGGAGCCGTGGCGGTAGGTCTTGAGCACCAGCTCGAGCTGCAGCTGGTCGGCCTGGTACTTGGCGCCCTTGCGCATTTCCTTCACGACCTGGGCGAAGGCTTTCATGTCGTAGCCCTCGCTTTTGGCGGCGTCCTTGATGTCCTTGGCGCGCTCCTTCGCCTCGTCGATCTCGTCGAGCACGCCGGCGTATTGCTCGGCGCGCCCCTTGAGGTCGGCGGCGGCATTGCCGCCGAGCGTCTGGCCCTCGTCGCTCATTTCGGCACCTCGTCGCCGAGATCGGCTTCGGCGTCCTCGTCCGGCGCGTCGTCGCCTTCCTCGCCCGTTTCCGTGTCGGATAGGTCGATCTCGTAGCCCAGCGCGCGGATCCGATCGTTCAGCCAGCCGATGCGCTCAAGCACCGCCTGGCGCAGCGTGACAAAGCCCGGCTCGCCCTCCGCGAAACCTGTCAGATGGTGGCCGCCGTCGACACCGAGCTCGGCCGCGCCCTCCTCGTCGATGTCGCGGATGGCCTTCACCGCCGCCGAACGAGCCATCAGCAGCGTCGCCAGCCTCCGCATCTCCTTGATCTTGTCCGTGAGCTTCATGCGTGCGTGCTCCTCTCTCTTGCTGGGCGCTTCGGTTGCCCACTCGCAACCGCGCCGGGTTCATCGAACATGCTGAGTTGCTTGGTCGCGCCGGCGGCGATCGCCGCCGGGTTGATCCAGAGGCACTCGGTGCGCTCGAGCGCACCGTCGGCCAGCGCCGTGATCTCGACGCGGCGCCAGTCGCGGTAGAGCCGATCGTAAAGCGGCGACGGATAGCCCGAGAGCACGATCATGCCCTTGAGGCCGTGCAGCACCTTGGCGAGCGCGCGGTGGTCGCGGTCGGTCATCTCGTGCGCGTACATGTGTTTCGTGCAGTAGGGATTGCCCGGCGAACGCGTCTCAGGCAGGTAGGGCGGGTCGAGATAGTGCAGCGTGTCAGCGGCATCGAAACCGGCCATCACCTCGGCCGCGGGCTTGCTCTCGATGACGACGCCGCGCAGGCGCTCGACGAACGCGTCGATGCAATCGGGATAGTGCATCCACTCGGTCGCGGGCGTGGTGTTGCTGCGCATCGAGTTGGATCGGAAGCCGGTCGACATGAACTCATTGGGCGAGTTGGATCCGTGGCCGAGGTAGGCCCGCATGATGGTGAGCCGCGCCCGCTCGACGATGTCGTCGGTGTCGAACGCGTCCGGCGCCGCCGAGCGGAATTCCTCGCGGGCGAACGGCGTCAGCGCCAGCAGTCGCTTCAAGGCCCGCGCCCGCACCGGATCCCGCAGCACCCGGAACACGTCGACGACGCGGTTCCAGAGGTCGTTGTAGACCTCGCCCCGCGCGCGCGGCTTCCTGAGCAGCACGCTCGCCGCGCCGCCGTAGGGCTCGACGTAGACGCGATGCGGCGGGAAGTGCTCGATGATCCACGGCGCGAGGCGCCATTTGCCGCCGTGATAGCGCAGCACGGGACGGGTCGGGCCTCGGCCGGCGAATTGCGCGAGATCGGTCACACCCGCACCACCTTTCGATCCCTGAGCGCGAGGCGCCGCTCGTGCAGCGCGTCGATCTGCTGCTCGATCTCCTCGACGGCGTGCGCCAGGTCGGGGTTGCCGTTGAGCCATCCCTCGGCGCGCTCGATCACGTCGGACAGCCGCCGATAGGTCGGACTGCACGTCGACAGGCCGAAAAACACGATGATCTGCGTCATCCTCGCCCCCGTGTGGCGCCAGGCGAGGATGACGACGACGTCGCGCGCGTCCCGCACCCGCCGCGTCTCGGCGTTGCGTCCAGGATCGCGGCCGACGCCGCGCATCTCGGCCAGCGGCACCCTGAGGCGCTCGGCGACCAGATCGGCGATTTCCTGCAGCGTGACGGCGCTCACTTTTGTCTCCATTGCCGCTTCAGATGCCCACGGCTCACTGCGTTCGCCGCATCCGCGGCGCCTTCCTCAGGGGCCCCCGCGCGCGGTTGGCACTGGGCAACCGAAGCGCGCGGGGAGAAAAAACAGCAGCTATTTCGACGGTGCAGCACCGGGCAGGGCGAACGCAGCGGGCGCGCCGCCCGACCAGAAGCGGTAGACGACGCCGACGCGTGCCTGGTGCTCGTTGGTGTCGAGGTCGACCAGCCCGCCGATGCGGGCCGTGTCGTAGTCGACGAAGCGATACTCACCGCGCAGCGTGAGGCCGCCGCCGAGCTCCGTCTCGAGGCCGCCGCCCCAGCCGATGCCGTCGAGATCGGAGAGCAGCCCGATGCCGAGATCGTCGACCTCGGTCGACTGGTAGGAGACGAGGCCGTAGACCAGCGTCTGCGGGGTGAAGAGCCAGCCGGCGCGCAGGCCCGCGCTCCACGCGTCCTCGAGGCCGACGCTCGCCTGCGAGCCGCCGAGCGTCACCGTGGTGTCGACGGATCGGAACGCGTAGTCGGCGAAGGCGCCGACCACGACCTGGCCGGCGGTGAAGTCGCAGCCGACCACCGGCCCGCCCTGCGCGCCCTCGCCCGAGATGCCGTCGAGGCCGAACAGCCCCGGCACGGAGACGTCGTGATCGGCGACGGCATAGCCGCCGTGCACGCCGACGTAGCAGCCGGCCCAGTTGTTGCCGGCTTGCGCGGGTGCCGCGACGAGCAAGGCCGAGAGCGCAGCAGCGGAGGCCAGCAGCGCCAGCCACAAGCGTGGACTTTTCATGGTGTCGTTTCCTTTTCGGTAGCTACGCGTGCACTGAATTTCTCGACGTCGTCGGGCCGCGTGAGGCGCTGCCGGCAGCCGGGCGGAATAAACTTGAAGATCGTCGTGTTTGGCGTGCAGGTGCGGTCCCACACGAACCAGGCGTAGGCGGTCATGGTCGAGGCGTCGGGCTCCCAGCGCCCCTTGACCATCGCCACGCGCTCGACGAACTGGGCGATGGTCGAAGGCGGCGTGTCGCGGAACAGACGCGTGTAGCGGCGTTCGCCCTCGGCCCAGTTCAAGCGCACGAGCAGCGCCACGCCGCGACGCGCCTCGCCCCGCGCCCGCAGCGCGAAGTCGACGGCGCCGTTGAACGGCGGGTTGGTGATGATCCAGTCCGGCACCACGGGGCAGCGCGCCGGCGCCTGCGGCACGTCGGTGCGGCCGGCGAAGCTGCCGACGGCGTAGCCGCGCCCGTAATCGTGGATGTCGGAGGCATGCACTCGCTCGAAGTGCTCGCGCAGCACTTCCGCCATGTGGCCCTCGCCGGCGGCCGGTTCCCAGCACATGCCGATCGCGTCGGGGATGACGTGCGTGAGCAGCGCCCGCGTCGCCCAGGGCGGCGTCGGGAAGAAATCGAGGCTGTCGGCCGGGTCGAGGCGGCGGTTCATCACCGCGCGTCCTCCTTTCGGCGACACGAGCAGAGAGGTTTCACTTGGCATGGCAAATCTCCGTCGCGCTGATGCCCGGCGCACTGGCGCCGCGCGCCCTTGGCGCGAGAGCGGCTTCGCCGCTGCGGCTTGCGTGCGGCAGCCGGGAGCAAGGCGACCCGCGCAGAGTCGCGCGGACGTCAACGCCCCCATCGCTCGCGGGCGAAAGCCACGCCGGCGCCGCTTGTGTCGCGCAAAACCTCATGCCGGCACCTCGCTTTCGGCCGAAGGCCCGGGAGCGACGCGACCCGGCGCGAGCGCCGCCCCGCCGGAGACGCCCGAGCGACAGCGAGGCTCAGCGTCGTGAGGCACAGGGCGCGCGCCGTTGATCGGCTGCTTGTCGAACGTGCCCTTGAGGCCGAGATGCTCGGCGACGGCGGCGGGCGGCAGGCCGAGCAGCCAGGCGATGCCGCGCACGCTGCGCTTATCGCGGGTGCGCAGATCTTCGATGCGCTCGGTCGGCAACGGCAACGGCAACGGCGCGGGCTGATCAGGAATCAAGGACCGCGCGTCGATCGGCGCCCGCGCGGACGGAATTCCCGCCGCCACGCCCGCCAGGTGCGCCAGCGCGGCACCGATCAGTTCCGCGATCGCCTCGCCTTGCATCGGGTCCGACAGGCGCCCGCTCACGCTGCCGATGGCGTGCAGCACCGAGGTGTGATCGCGCTTGCCGATGCGCCGGCCGATCTCGGGCAGGCTGCGCGTCGTGGCATGGAAGGCGATCCACATCGCGATGTGGCGCGGCATCACGAAGATCCGATGGCGCCGGTCCGAGACGATCTCCGCCACCGAGACCTCAGATGCCGCAGAGACCGCACGCAGGATCTCGCTCACCAGCGGCACGCGCGCGAGCGGCGGGCCGAGGATGGCGATCAGCTCGACATCGCGCACCCAGCGCCGCGTCGGGATTTCACGTCGCGGCAGCGGCGCCGAAGTGTGGCGCGGCGGTAGGCAAAGGTCGGTTGTCACCGGGCGCCTCCCTTCAGGATCTCGATCTCGGCGCGCAGGCAGTCCGCGAGGTGCGCGTCGCGCTTCGCGGTGGCGCTGTCGCGCTTGGCTTGGCGCGCGTGCGTCGCGAGCGCGTAGGCGGCGTTCTGCAGGTTCAGGATGCGATCGACGACCGAGGCCGGCAGCATGGGCGCGGATGCGGAGTGGGCATCCGAAGCGCCCGGCAAAGGTGGCGCCGGCGACGGCGTTTCCGGCGTGGGCTGCTCCGGCAGGATGTTCGCCAGCCGCGCACGCAGCTCGTCCTCGAAGCCGTGCGCGACCAGGCGGCGCGCGCCGTCCTCGATCTGCTCGAGCAGCGCCCGTGCGAGCCCGAGGTAGAGCCCGCGCGGGTCCGGCGCAACCGGCGCGGACGCGACCGGCGCGCCAGTGGGCAACGCCGGCTCCGGCGCGTCGAGCGCGAGCAGTTCGTTATCCTCCGGCTCGTGGAACGTACGCTGGCGCACGGAGCTCATGCTGCGGCGCTCCCCTCGCTGGAGCCGCCGCGCGCGGGCGGCCATTCGGACGGCACCTGCATGGCGTCGTTGTTGTCCATGAAGCGCGCCGAGAACGCCTGCCCCGACGCGCGGTAGTGCTCGTGCCAGCGCGCCCACTGCGGCGAGCCGCGGCGGATGACGATCATGGCCCCGCAGCGGCGCGCGACGTCGATCTCGGCGCGGATGACGGAGGGCGTGAGCTTCTTCGGCTGGGCGAGCAGGCGGGCCAGCGCGGCGTCGAGGGCGGGCCGCGGGACGCCGTGCGCGGCGAGGGCGAGATCGGCCAGCGCGTCGACGAGCGCTGCGCCCTTGCCGAGCGAGAGGCGCTTGTCGGAGGCCATGAGCGGCGCGATCAGCGCCTCGATGGCGTCGCGGTGGCGGCCGCGCTCGCGCAGCGCGGCGAGGGCGTCGGCCTTCCACTGCCCATGAACAGGTTTTGCACTTGGTCCCCCACTGGGGGACTTAGGGGGAAGTGATCTCTGATCTGTGATCTCCCGCGCGTGTTCCTTATACATGGGGGGTGTCGCCTCGGGGACGACACCCGTGTCGCCTCTAGCGCCGACACCCGTGTCGTCTGGGGACGACACTCCCCCCCCCGGGGGGGTGTCGCCTGTAGACGACACTCCCCCCTCGGGCTCGTCGATCAGGACGCGGTAGTGACAGAACGAGGTTTTGGTCTGCGCCTGCGTGCGCATCTCGACGTAGCGCCAGCCGACGAGGTCGGCGATCGCCGCGTTGACGGTCTGCCTGTTGAGGCCGAACAGCTCGGCCGTGTCCTTCTGCGACAGCTGGCACCAGCCGTGCTGCGTGTTGACCTTGCCGATGAGGACGAGCACGCGCAGATGCGCAAGAGTCAGCCGCTCATCGAGGGCGGCGCGCGGCGGCACATGCGAATAGCGCGCATCGTCCCAGTCCTCGATGCGCTCGACCTCGCGTCGTCGCTTGGGTTTGTCGCTTGTGGGGGTGTCGGTCACACGTGCGTCCCTTTTTGCTCGGCGCTTCGGATGCCCACTTCGCATCCGCGCCGACCGCGCTCCGAAGCGCGGTATAAAAAGCGGGCGCACTTGAGCGACGCGGGAAATCGTGAGATCATCCCCGTCGTCGAGCAGCCCAATCCCTGCTCAGCTACCGAGCGCTGCAACGAACAGCAGCTCGGACCTTCTCCAGCGCGGATGCGAAGTGGGCATCCGAAATGCCGGTAGCAGAGCCCCGCAGTTGATCGCTGCGGGGCTCTTGTCGTTTCAGGCGGGCACCGCGTCCGGCACGTCGACAGAGGCCTCGTCCGGAATGTCGACGCACGCTGCAACCGATACCTCCTCGGGAGGCCGTGACGTCACCTCGATGTCGAACTCGCGGAACGGCGTGCCGTCCACGATGTCGCTCACGACATCGTCGATCGTGGTGTTGAACGTTTTCTGATCGTGATGCGACTGCGAGAACACCTCGCCCGTCGCGTACTGCCTCACCCTGACCTTGAACGTCTGCTTCTCTGCCATCGTGCTCGTCCCCCTCTTTTGCTTGCCCGCTTCAGATGCCCACGCCTCGCTCTCGCTCGGCGCATCCGCGGGCGCTAATCATCCAAGAGATCCACCTCCGCCACGCGCCGGGGCGCGGTGCGGATCGTCACCCAACTCTCGTCCGCCGCGCGGCGCCGGTCGGCCCGCACGGCGCAGTCGACGCACCACAACAACAACCGGATCGCGCCCAGCCCGACCACGAGCGCGACGGCGAATTTCGCAACGAACTGCAGCCACTCGGCCGAGATGGCGAACGTCGTCATGCGGCCTCCGAGAACGGCAGCGGTTGCTCGGGCGGCTGCGCGACAGCGGCACGCGCCGCCTCGCGCTGCTTCTTCGTCAACACCTCGCGCTTGGGCACCACGTCGCTGACGGGCACGGTGCCGGGCAGGCGACGCGGCTCTTCGAGCACGTAGACGACGGGGCGCTTCGGGCTACGCGCATCGGTGTCGACGCGGATCACCCGGCCGTTACGGTCCTTGGCGCGCTCACGCCCCTTGCGCACGTAGGGATGGCGCTTGAAGGCGGTCAGGAAAATCGTGTCCGGGAAGGCCTCGACGCGGCTCTCTCGCGCCCAGCGCCGGAACTGCTGCAGCCACCGATCGTGACTGAGCCGCAGCGGAATATCGCCCGTCATCATGTAGTCGACGAAGGCGTCGACGGTGTCCTTGACGCCCATGAACAGGCACGGTTTGCAGTCCTCCGCTGCGGTCGCGTCCACGGTCGCGAGACCATGGACTCCCCCACCCGGTCCAGGGACTCGCCCTGGACGTCCACGACCGCGGGAGGCGTCGTCACCGTGGACTCGGCGCGAGACCGTGGACTCGCCGCCCTGCAACTCGGTGCGCAGGCGCGCGTGCACCGTGGACTCGTCGTGGACTCGCGTCGTGCCGGAGGCGCGCCCTGACGACGTGGGCGCAAAAAAAAGGCCGAGGGCGAAGCGCACCCGTGCGCCCCAGCCTCCGCCTGCTTCCGTCCGTGCTGCCCCCAGCATGCTCTTTCCCCTTGCGCGCTTCGGATGCCATCTCGCCGAAGGCGAGTCTTCGACTCGACGCCTCGCTCTCGCTCGGCGGCATCCGCGCGCATTTCCCCCAGCACCGCCGGCCCGCTTAGATTCGAACCGGCGGCACCCTCACGGAGAAAACGTTGGCTAGCGCCCATGAAGACTGTGCGCGAAGAAACGCCACTCGCCGCTGACGCCGGCACATGCGATCGCCCGTTGGGGCGAAACTGGTAGCGGTGGCGGGATTCGAACCCGCGACCTCCTGGTTATGAGCCAGGCGAGCTGACCGCTGCTCACACACCGCATACGGCGCGGATACTGGTGGGCATCCGAAGCGCCAACTGAAAACCGGGCGCTACGCCGCCCGACGACTTTCGTCCCGCAACCACCCGGCCACCCCCTCGGCCGGGAAAGGGAGCCGCCCGTGAGGGCGGCCCAAGGTGCGAACCAACCCCCGTGCCGCTATAGCCAACGGCGCGGGTTTGCTGACGCCAGGAGCGGCACCAGCGCAGGGGAGACGTCAGGCGAGGCACGTTTGCGGCGTGCGCAGGCCGCCCTTTCGGATCGGCCACGTCTCCCCGGCGATGAGGCCGGGCACGCACGGCGCGGTTGCGGAGTGGGCAACCGAAGCGCCGAACAAAAAACGCACGGGAAACTCGACCGCGAGCGCTACGCCGCCCGCTCCTTGTGTGGCGCACGGATGACGGCGTGGCCGCCATCGCCTTGCACATCGGACGGAACAGCCGCCGCACCCGCGTTGCCGAGAGTGGGGTCGGGGTCGTCGGACATGAAATCGTTTGCGGTCACTTCGCCGTTGGTGCCGGCGCGGATCTTGCGCAAAAGCTTCCATCCGGGCTTGCGCTTGGGCGGCGAGCCATCGCGACCGGGAAGGATGCGCACCAGCGTGCTGCGGTCGCAGCCGATACGCTCGGCGGCCTCCTCGGGACTCAGCCCCTCACGCGTCATCCATCCGGAAAGCGTTGTCATGACCCCAGCCTTGTGCCGAATCGGCACATTTGTCAACACGCCTTTTGTGCCATTTTGGCTGTGGCGACGGCCCGTGCTAACCATCAGACATGGGCCATGAAGGCAAAAAACCGAGTCAAGGAATTCCGGCTTGCCGCTGGCCTCACGCAGGAAGAGCTCGGCGAGATGGTCGGACTCCACCATTCGCACGTGCAGCGCATCGAGAACTGGAAGCGCGGTCTCTCCGTGCCTGTCGCCGAGCGTTTCGCCAAGGCGCTCAACAAGCGGATAGAGGAGGTGCTCGGCGTGACATCACCCGGCAACGCGACCACCAAGTACGTGATGCTCGGCGGCTTCAACGAGGATGCGGAGCCCTACGTCGAGGGGCCTGGGCAGCGGCTGCGCGTGATGCCGCGCAAGGGCGAGAACATCGACCCCTGGCGCATCAAGTCGGAAGCGTGCACCCGCGCCGGCGTGAAGGCCGGCCAGGTCAGGTTCGTCGACATTTCGGCTGAGGCGGTCGAGAACGTGAAGGCGCTGCAATGCGTGATCGCGCAGATCTACGGCAGCGGCCCCGAGGGCCGCACGGTCACCATCGTTCGCCAGTTCGTGCCGCCGAGCCTCCTGATCACCAACTCCGACACCGTGAGCGAAATGCCGCTCGATATCGACAAGGGCGAGGCCTACATCAAGGGCATCATACTCGACGATTTCACGGGAGCCTAACTACTCGGCCTCGACCCAAGGCTTCATGCCGACGCCGGCCACCTGTTCTTGGTGCTCCCTCAGCGCCAGGCGGCACCAGAGAGCCGTGGCCGCCGCTCCGCTGGTCGCCTTTCCTTGGAGAGCGGAGATCCGCGCTTCGACCTCCGAGGCACGGCATTGCCGGCTTTTGCCGGCAGAGAGTCTGCTGAACACGTTGCCGGCAATTGTTACCTTGTAGCCGCATTTCTGCTGGAACAGAGAGATCAACTCGGCAGCCTTGTCGACCTCGTTGCACTGGCCCGCGCTTTCGCGCTCAACGAGATCCGCAGTCAGAGGGTTGTTCTGGAGCAGGTCTCTGGCGGTGTCACACCAGGCATCCGGTTCGCGCGCATGCGCCGCCTTCATCCCGAGAAGGTCGCGGCTGATATCCTTTGCGCAAGCCGGGTCGTTGATATCGACGCCCGATGCCATCACCAGAAGCCCAACATCATGCGCGTCAATGTCACCCACGCCAGGGCACACGTCATGGGCCATGATCGCGATGTTCGCGAGCCGGGCGTGCCCGTCGTCGCGCACGCCACACAGGCCCGCCCCAGCGGCACTGCTCGCGCCTAACCCCGCAAAAAGCAGTAGACAAACACTCCGTATTCGAACTGTCATCTTCTAACCCCTCAGTATTTCGCGGCCCGCAGCCCGACTTTCCACATCGGCACAATGCCTCTTGACGTTTGTGCCAAACAGGCACATTGTCCGCACCCATCGCGTCCCGGCCGGCGGTCCACATTAGGGCGCGCACGGAGCGGGCAACAAGGGGGAACGCGGCACCATGACCAGACCCGTCGAGCTGATCGTCGCCAACACGCTGCACGACATCGCCGCCAACATGGAGCGCCGCCCGCCCGAGGGTTTCACCGCCGCCGACTGGGACGACTTCCACGCCTCGCTGGCCCGCACGCTGCTGTGCCAGATCGCGCACGCGGGCGACATGGCCGTCGTCGAGGCCGCGCTCGCCGCGGCCGGCGTCTGCGGAGGCGCCAAGGGTGTCGGCCAGCGCATGCAGGCCGTGCGGGAAAGCCGCCCGAATTACAACGCGCCTGCGCCGCCGCCCGCCGAGCCACCCAAAGACCCCGTCGCGCAGTCCATCACCGACGTTCTGAAGCGCGCCTTCAAGCGCGACGTCGACGTGATCTATCTCGGCCCCCTCCCGAAGCGCGGCGAGGACGCATGACCGCGCTCCGCGACACCACGGCCGACGCCGCCGCCGAGGCGACGCGCGCGGGCCCGCTGCCGGGCGAGGCCGATCCGCCGCTGGCCCTCACCGGCCGCAACGCGCACCTCGTTCGCGACGCGCTGATGCGCGCCCACGCCCGCCTCGCCCGCCTCGAGCGCGAGACCAAGACCTACGGCCTGCGCACACAGATCACCGCCGAACGCGCCGCCCTCGAGCGCGCGCTCGGCATCCTGACGAAATCCGCAGGCGCCTAACGAGGGTCGGGCAGCGCGGTGATGGACCGGAGCCGGGAGCGGGGAATGCCACGCACAGCAAGCGCACCCGGCTCCGGTCGCAACGATTTTTGAGAAGCGGGGAGAGACGATGGACAACCACACTCCTGGGCCTTGGCACACCTGCCGCGCTCATACCAGCGACGCCGTAGGCATCACGCACGACATCGGCGCCGCGCTCATCGCCGACGCGTATGGCGAGCAGCGCCATGCCAACGCCGCCTTGATCACCACCGCGCCCGACGGCCTCGCGCTCGCGAATCTCGTCGTCGAGTATTTCGGCGAGGACGAGATACCCGCGTCCCTGGACAGCGACATTGCGCTTCGCGACGCGGCCCGCGCCCTCATCGCCAAGGCGGAGGCCGACGCGGCATGACCGACGCGGCGCCAGATCCGAAGCGCGCGCACGTGCCCATCCTTGAGCAGATCGAGGATGCCAAGGCCACGCTCGCGCACCGCTACCGGAGCTGCTCGACGCGCGTGCGCACCGGCCAGATGAGCCAGGCCGACGCCGACCGCGAGATCGCCCGCGCCCGCGCCATCAGAAACACGCTGATCGTCGTCGCACAGCACGCGCCCGCGTTTCGCGCCGTGCTCGAAGCCAAGCGCCAGCGCCGCATCGAGAACGACGAGATCGACGCCATCCGCCAGCACCCGGCCGTGCAGCACGTGCTCGCCGCGTTCCCCGACGCTGACGTCGGCCTGCCGCTCCCAGCGGCCACCGAGCCCGCACGCGCCGATCCCGAAACCGCAACCGAGGACGCCGCCGCATGACGCGAAAACCGGCCCTCCACAGGCTGCGGCGGCGCCTCGTCCGGGCGGCGAAGGCCGTCACACGCTGGGCCCTGGTGCTGGCAACGATTGCCGTGCTGCCGCTCGTGCCATTCGTCGCGCTCGGCATGTGGGCGGTCTACTTCTTCAAGAAAATCGAGTGCTGGGCCGAGTACGACGGCGACGCCGACGAACAAGCAAAGGACTGGTGACACCCATGACAGATGACGTAGCGGCGTTCACGGCGGGGCAGCAACTCGTCGCTCGCATCAAGCGGTCCAGCAAATATTGGGGCCAAACCGCACCCAACGAATGGTTCGATGTGAGGGTGGTTAACGACGCGAGCTACCAACTCAGGGGCAACGACAACAACTATCGCCTGAGCGACGTAACCTTCGGTGTGCGCCTCCCAAGTGGAACCATCGTCGATCTCACGACCGGCAAATGGTCGGTGCCAGCCGCCCTCTCCAAAGCCACAATTCCCTCCGGCACTGGACAGGGTGATCAGACATGAACGCACCCGTGCGCATCGACGAGGTCGTGCCGAAGGCGCGCGCGAACGACACGGCGGCGCCGGCGACGATGGTGCTGACCGTCGCCGTGCGCCTGCAGCCGACGCGCCAGCAGCACCGCGACCTCGAGCGCGTCAGCGAGCAACAGCGCATCCTCTACAACGCCGCGCTCGAGGAGCGCATCGAGTGCTACCGCAAGACCGGCAAGACACTGAACGACATCGCGCAGTCGAAGTCGCTCACCATCATCCGCGCCGACGATCCCGCCTTCGCCGGCGTGCAGCGGCGCATCCAGCGCGCCACGCTGATCCGTCTGCAGCGCGCCTTCCAGGCCTTCTTCCGCCGCGCCAAGGCCGGCGCCGGCGCGCAGTCGGGGTTCCCGCGCTTCAAGGGCCGCGAGCACTGGGACGGCTTCGGCTTCGACGCGCCGCTGCAGATCGCCTTCGACGGTCGCCGCCTGCGCTTTGCCGGCGTGCACGGCGGCATCCGCGTCTCGCGGCACGACGCGAGCCGGCTTCCGCAGCCGCTCGTCGCCGGCGCGGGCGGCAACTGGAAGGGCATCCACTTCAAGCGCACGCGCACGGGCTGGGCGGCGACGTTCCAGGTCGAGGTGCCGATCGCAGCCGGGCGCGGCGGCATGGGCCGCGGCGCCGTCGGCGTCGACTGGGGCACCAGCGTGCTGGCCGCGCTGTCGACCGGTCAGATCGAGGACAACCCGCGCCCGCGTGAGGCCGCCTCCCGCGAGCTGCGCCGCAGGGAGCGCAAGCTCGCCCGCGCCCAGCGCGGCTCGAAGCGGCGCATGAAGGCGCGCCGCCGCAAGCAGGCGGTCGAGGCGGCCATCGCCAACCGCCGCCGCAACCGGCTCGACAAGCTGTCGAAGATGCTTGTCACCAACTACCGCACGGTCGCCATCGAGGACATCGCGGTCAAGAACATGATGGGCGCAGAGCGGCCGGGCGAGGACCTGCCCGAGCACGTCAAGCGCCGCCGCAACCGCGAGGCGCTCGATGCCGCGCCCTACAAGCTGCGCCAGATGCTGGCCTACAAGGCGACGCTCAACCGCGCCGACCTGATCCTGGTCGATCCGAAGAACACGACACACGAATGCTTCTGGTGCGGCCTGCCGCACTTCAAGGAGCTCGCCGACGCCGAGCACGTGTGCACGACGCCGGGCCTCTATTTCGGGAAGCGCGCGCCGCGCAAGGTCAATGCCGCGCGCGTGATCCTCAAACGAGCACTCGCGTCGGCGCCTGCGCCGGAGCGAGCGTCAAAGGCTTTGTCGGGGATTGCGAAAGGCCCCGACGACACGGCCGGGCGAGGCCGTGCGGGTGGCGGGAAACCGCCGAACGGAGGGAGTGCCCTCCGTCGCCCGGGAAACACGTCGGGCCGTCGCAAGGCGGCCGCGGACGGGTCGCGGTCCGGGTAGCCGGACTCCCCTAACCTCATAGCTCGGCGCGCGGTTGCGAAGTGGGCATCCGAAGCGCAAACCAAAGTGGACACCGCCATGCATGTAGAACATCCGCCGTAGGCTCGGACGCCGTCCCGAAAATCATGCCGCGCCAAAGCGTTCCTCGGAAGAGGCGCGTCCACGAGCACGAGGGGGGGCCTCGAAGGCGTTGATGCCGTGCTTCTTCACAAACGGCGCGTCCACGAGCACGAGGGGGGGCCTGGAGGACGGAAAGCTGCCCATCGCACACGTGTGGCGCGTCCA
>JBFXEP010000020.1:0-17231 GCA_050179995.1 Hyphomicrobium sp. | reverse complement strand
GGCGATAGACGAAGAAGTTGGCGCGCATGCGCGCCCCGATCGGGAACAGCGTGATGTAGGCGGCGCGAAAGCGCGGATGCTCGCTGTAGTGGGTGAGCGCGCGAAACGGAAACGACGCCGCCTGCGCGGGCTCCATGTCGAAGCCGAAGGTGATCGACTGGCAGCGCTCGAGCTCGATGCGCCCGATACCGAGGGAGGCGCGCAGGCTTTCGTTGAGGCCGGTGGCGAGCACGGCGAGGCGCGCCTCGATGGTCTCGCCGGTCGAGAGCGTGAGGCGCTGCAGCTTGGGGCTGTTGGCGATGGCCGTCACCTTGGCGTGCATCATGGCGGCGGACGGCGGGATCGCGGCGCGCAGCGTGTTGACGAGGCGGCCGTAGTCGAAGCCGTGCTGATCGCTCAAGCGCTTCTCGGCCAGGAAGCCGAGGCGCGTCACCCACACGGAGCGGTCGAGCGTGGACGAGGCGAGGACGATGTCGCTCAAGCCGGTCCTGGCCAGCACGCGCATCTGCTCGCCGTCGAACTTCTCGACGCGAAAGTCGTCGGGGTAGGTCTTGGCGGCGTCAATGACGGCCACAGCGTGCCCGGCGCGTGCGAGCATGGCCGCGGCGATGGACCCTGCCAGGCCGGCGCCAACGATGGCGACGTCGAACTCGCGCATATGCTCCCTGCCCCGGGCGTGGCGCCGCAATGGAAAGTACCGCCCATGAATTCTGCGACGGGGCGTTTAGCCTCGGGTTAAGGATTTCCCCTAAGGGCAGCCATTCCTCGGCGTGCTTAACGGCGCCTTACCGGCCGGGCCTACGGCGTCAATAGCGGGTCGTGAGATCGATCAGCCACGCGGGGGAGGCCTCCACCAGGACCGTCTCGAGGCGTTTGTCGAGGCCCGTCAGGATCAGGAGCGCGACAGCGACGAGCAGCAGGCCAAGCACCCACTTGCCGCCGCTGCCGGCCCCCATGAGGCGGCTACGCCAGCGCAACATCGCCTCTCGCGACGCAAGGCCCAGCACCAAGAGCGGGATGGCGGCGCCGATACCGAACAACGCCATCGTTAGGCCGACCTGACCCAGGTTCTCGCCCTGCGCCGCAAGCACGGACGCCGCGCCAAGGGTCGGGCCGACGCACGGAGCCCAAACAGCGCCAAGCATCAGGCCAAGAGCGAACTGGCCGCTCCAGCCGCGCGTCGAGATCTGGCCAAAGGCCCCCTCGATGGTGTTGCCGACAGGGCTCGCGGCCGCCGCCAGACGGACCTGCAGCGGCTCGGCGAGAAGCACGACGCCGATGGCCAGGAGTAACGCGGCGGCGATCATGCGGAAGAGGTCGGCATCGAGGCCGAGCGCGTAACCGATCGTCGACACGAAAAGTCCCAGCGCGGTGAATGAGAGCGCAACGCCGAGCGCCATGGCCACCGGTCCCCCCCGATGCTCGGCCGCTGCGGCGCCGAGCACGATCGGAAGCAGTGGCAGCACGCACGGGGAAAGCACGGACAGAGCGCCGGCAGTTGCCGCCAATACCAGGGTGCCCAGTGTCATGGCGCTACACTCATGACGCTCGGCTCAGAGCGTGGATTTCAGCAGTGCTTCGATACCGCCCGAGCTGGTGTCGCCGACAGTGCGGCCGCTCTCCTTCTCCCCCTTGTAGGCGATGAGTGTGGACTGGACGCGGGTGTTGAGTGCCTTCAACGCCTCGCCGCCCGTGTCGAAATCGAGCTCGAACATCACCATGTCCTTGAACGCCGGATCGGCGGCCAGCTTGTCCAGAATCGGCTTCTGGGCTTTGCAGGTCGCGCACCAGGGCGCGCTGACGTGAACGAGGATGGATTTGCCCGCCTTCTGGGCGGCAGCAAGGGCGGCCGCATCGTATGGGAGGCGTTCGGCGGCGTTGGCCGGCGGCAGGGCGGCAACCCAGGTCAGCGCAACAAGTGCGGCTGCCAACAGCGTAAAGCGGTGGATCATGGCGTTTCTCTCCGTGTTTTGTCGCGTGAGCTCGAGCCCATGGGCCTGTTGCGAATACGCAGCCGACCCCGCCTCAGTTTCGGTAGGCCCGATCGAGGTTGCGCGCCTTGTCGAGGTTCAGCGCCTTCTCCGCGTTCTTCATGGCGCCGATGCGGGCCGAGTTGACGTCGGCGCCGTCGAAATCGGCGCCGGCCACGTCGGCGCCCGTGAAGTCCGATCCGCCCAGCTCGCTGCCCGCCAGCGAGGCCCCGGTCAGGTCGGCGCCGTTCAAGGACGTGTACTCGATCAGGGCGCGGCGCAGGTTCGCGCCCTTGAAGGACGCGCCCTCGAGGTTCGTGCTTTTGAAGGTGCCGCGCATGAGGCCCATGGACTGATTTTTCTCGTCCGCCGAGAGGTCGGCGCCGTCGAGCTTGGCGCCCTTCATGCTTGCCTTCGAGAAATCGCCCGCGACGCGGGCGCCGGTGAGGTCCGCACGATCGAGCGTGGCGCCGATGAGCTGTGTGCCGAACAGGCTCGCGCCCTTGAGGCTGGCGCCGGTCCAGTCGGAGTTCATGGACCATGCGGAATCAAGGTTGACGCCTTCGAGGTTCGCTCCCGACAGATTGGCGCCCATGAGGCGTGCGGCCTGCAGGCTCACGCGGCGCAAGTCCATGCCGGAGAGATCCAGCTTGTTCAGGGCTTTGCCGAACAGGTCGAGCTTCTCACCGGCGGGCAGCTTGGCAAGGGCGGCCTCGATGTCGGCGCGGCTCATCTCGGCTGTGGTAAAGGCCGGCGACGCCAGGTCGACCATGTCGAGCATGGACTGGGACTTGGCGGGAGCGGCCAACAACGTCCACCCCAAGGCGACCGCGATGGAGAGGCTGGCGGCGAGTTTCATCCTGGCATCCTTCCGCTTTTCTTTTTCGTCCGGGCGCGGTCCGGACACTTTTTTGGCCGTGAGGCACCTCACTATTCGAGCTATACGAGCGCATCTGTAACCTGGGTCACGGATTAACAGTGCCAATGCTCGCGTCCCACCTCGAAGACCGCTGGCTGTCGCTCTTTCCGCCGTTGGCGGCCCTCGAACCCCAGCATCTTGCACTCGCTCGCGCCACAATTCGTTTTCCGGAGCTGGGCGGGGGCGCCGTCGCCTACCGGCAGGGCGCCGAATGCCCCAACTACGTGATGTGCATCGAAGGCGGGACGCGAACCTTCAAAATCTCCAATGAAGGTCGCGAGTTGCTCATCTACAAGGTTGGCGCCGGTGGCACCTGCGTGTTCACCACGCAGTGCTTGCTTGGCGGCGGCACCTTTCCCGCGGAAAGTGTCGCGGAGTCGCCGACGGTGCTCGCCGCTTTGCCCGCGGCCGCCTTCCACCGGCTCATGAGCGAGTCCGTGCCGTTCCGACGTTTCGTACTCGACGACTACAGCACGCTGCTCGGGACCATAATCTCGCTTGTCGACGAGATTGCTTTCGCCTCTCTCGAGCAGCGGCTAGCCGGGCGGCTGATCGCGGAGGCCGACGCGCAGGGCCATGTCGCCAAAACGCACCAGCAGCTTGCGCTCGATCTCGGCAGCGTGCGCGAGGTGATCAGCCGCTATCTCGGCGAGTGGGAGCGCGCGGGCTGGATCCGTACGGCGCGTGGTAGGATCGAGATCGTCGATCGGGCGGCGCTGGCAAGTCATCGGGGTTCCTGAGCTATTTCAGGGGCTTCGCTCCGAGTTTCGGTGCAAATCTGCGGCGGCTCCACCCACCCACTGACGCGTGGGCGCAAATCCGGATAGTGTGCGCGCCATCAGTTTGGAGCCCGCGCGCCGAGCCGGGCGAGAGAAAGGATCTTCCCATGTTCGACCCCGAAAGCCCGCCCGAGCTCGAAGCCGCCGCCTGGTTCAACGCGGAGCCGCCGCCGACGCTCAAGGGCCTCAAGGGCAAGGTCGTGGTGCTGGCGGCGTTCCAGCAGCATTGCCCGGGCAGCCTCCGGCACGGGCTGCCGCAGGCGGCGCGGCTCGCCGCCGCCTTCAGCGACGACGAGGTGGCGGTGATCGGCCTCAACACGCCGTTCGAGCACACCGACAAGCAGAGCAAGACCGCCCTCGAGACCTTCGTCGAAGAGCATGGGCTGTCGTTTCCCGTGGCGCTCGACAAGGCGAACGGCAAGAGCCTGCCCAAGACGATGGAGGCCTACGAGATCCAGGGCACGCCGACGGTGCTGATCTTCGACCGGCAGGGGCGGCTGCGCCGGCACTACCTCGGGCAGGTGGACGACTTCCGGCTCGGCGCCGAGGTGATGGCGCTCACCATCGAGGCCAAGGACGCGCCGCGCGAGCAGTCGATCGCGCTCGAGCGGCGGCTCGCGGCCGTGCTGACGGACCCGAACGAGCATCACCACGCTCATGGCGACGGATGCGGCTGCGGGCACGATCATGCGCACGACCATGACCATGGGCATGATCACGCCCACGCGCATTCGCACGAGGGTGGATGCTGCGGCGGCCACGGCCATACGCACGATGACGATCATGGGCATCAGCACGCCGAAGGTGGCGGCTGTTGCGGCGGCCACGACCACTCGCACGACCACAGCCACGATCACGAGCCCGCCAAGGCAAAAGCCAAAGCCGGCGGCGGCAAGGCCGCGCGCTCGTAGGGCGACGGAGTTCCCTCTCCCCATCCTCATGGGGAGAGGGGATGATGTTCAGGTTGTGCATCCCGCCCACTCCCGCCTTCAGGGCGCCACCCGAATCGGCGGAAGGTTCGTCAAGCTATTTGACGGACAGGAGCCGGCGATGACCGAGCGCGCGACGGGGCGGGGCAAGGACACGGACGACGAGGCGGAGGCCTCCCAGCCGCGCGTGGGTGCGTCCGCCGCGAAGCCCAGGAAGAAAGCGAAGCCCGCGGAGACCTTCGACAAGAAGACCATCGCGCTCGTCTACGACTTCGACGGCACGCTCTCGCCGCGCCCCATGCAGGAATACTCGTTCCTGCCGCAGCTCGGCATCGAGCCCTCCGAGTTCTGGGCCGAATGCACACGCGTCGCGCGCGCGGAAGGCGCCGATCCGCTCATCACCTACATGCACCTCATGTACAAGAAGGCGCGCGAGAAGGGGCTCAAGATCGAGCGCGCGGACCTCGTGCGTCAGGGCGCGTCGGTCGAGCTGTTCCCGGGCGTCGCCGAATGGTTCGACGAGATCGCGGCCTACATCGGCATCCGCGCGGAAAGCGCGGGCGTCGCGCTTCGCCACTACCTCGTGTCGTCGGGGCTCGCGGAGATCATCGAGGGCACGTCGATCCGGCCCCACTTCCACAACGTGTTCGCGTCCGAATACTGGTTCGACGCCTACGAGCTGCCGTTCCCGAAGCGGGTGATCACCGACACGGGCAAGACGCAGTACCTGTTCCGCATCAACAAGGGCATCGAGGACCTCGGCGAGAGCATCAACGCGCACATGGCGGAGGAGCTGCGGCCGATCCCGTTCCGCAACATGATCTACTTCGGCGACGGCGAGACGGACGTGCCGTCGATGGCGCTGATGAGGAAGAGCGGCGGGCACGCGATCGCGGTGCATGGCGAGGGCCGCTCGACGGCGACGTGCGTGGAGTTGTTCCAGGCCGGGCGCGTGGACTTCCACGCGGCGGCGGACTACCGGCGCGGGAGCCATCTGTTCAAGCGAACGTGTCTGCTGCTGGACCGCATCCTGGCGGACATCGCCGTGCAGGAGGAGGTTTGGAGGGTGGGACGGGGTGAGTGAGCGAACATGGGTTCGTTTAACCGGACATTCCCTTATTGCGGCAACCAATCACGATCACCGAGCCCAACGTCGAGTTCCCACACCGATATCCAAGTAAAGAGTCGAGGCATGGGTACATTCGCATCGTTGCAAATGCGATCGCATGCCCCAATCAAGACTGCAACGAACTAGAATAACTGAGGCGCAGCTTAAAGATCGTTCCAGCGCTCCGCACCGTAGTCAAACCATTCACTCATCCTAGATCCATCCCACCGCAATGCGATGTGCTTGCTCTGGACGGGTATGGAGATCACGTCTGGCCAGAACGCAGCAAGGCAGCGACCACTAGCATGCCGCTGGCTGGGATAGACAATGCCGTCCTTTCCGGATTCTCGGAGCATTCTGCCGAACCGCTGCGCAGCCGGATAGGTCGCAATATCAGCTGACAACAGATTGGGATATGGCTTCGCTGTTAGATCGCTGAACGTGTTGTCCACCTTGCCTTGGTAGGCCCTATGGTCACTCCGCAAGGGCTCGTCCGCCGTAGCGGCATGGAAGCGACCCATGTGGAACGCTACTTCCCTCAGGGCAGTCTCGAATCTCTGTGCAGCGTAATACACTCCGTAGGTCCCATCGGAAAACCGTGTCGGCCTATCGGTGCTCGCATGCGTAAACGGCGCCATCACGATGCTGGCGCCGGGACCGGCTACCCGCCGCGCCTCCGGAACTAAACTTATTGTGCCAGCCTCCTCCCGGAGGCGCGGATTGGTCATGCTTTCCAATTCGATCAGTGCTTCCCAGTCCTCTGGTGGCGCTACTCGCTCGAAGAGGGCGATTGGTGGGAAGCGAGACGGGATTAGGCGAAAAGCCGCTTGCCACCGAAACCTCTTTGACGGAACGGATGCGACTTCGACATGCTGAATAAATAGATCCGGATGGTGCTTGGCTTTTCTAGCCATCACCATCCGCCGCGAACGCTGTCGAGATAGTCACGAACGCGAGCGAGATCGGTGATCTGTCCACCCATCATGCGCTCCAAGGCTGACTGCCCGCCCAAAGCAAGATTGGGCTGCCCAACCCATCGATCGGCCATCTCTGGCTGTTGATACAAAATCTCAAGGGCCCGAAAGATGCCCAGCACGTATCCCAGCCTCGTTGCTAGGTCCACGCTAGCGGTGACACCTGTGCCCTTCTTCCAATTGTGAAAGGTTGACTTGGAGGGCTGACCAAGCAGAACCATTGCTTGCTCATTGTTTAATTTCCACAGGTCGGCAATCCGGAAAAACGCACGAAGCCCGGCGCTCACCTGGTCAGCGGAAGCCTTCTTGGTCCTTGTTACGGCAACAAGGCGCAGCATGGGTCTCTCCCGAGTTTGGTGTAATATAGGACAATATTGGAGATTTGTCCATATGTGGACTACCCCTGATGTTGCCGATACCCACTACCACTGCCACACCGGATGGGCCGTCCAAGACTCAATACGCGCTTCGCGAGGCGCAAGTTGTTGAGGCGGAGATGGTCTTCCGTCCATGCCGCGTGCGCTGCGTATTGATGCAGACGTGCGCTATCGAGACGGCGAGCGGGCTGAGGCAGGATGGCGCTCGCGCACCAATGGTGGGACGATGAGGGGCCGGGCGGCGACGCGGTGGCGGCACCTAGAACAGCTTGTTCAGCGAGCGCTGGATTTGCTTCAAGCCCTTGGAGACGGAGCGGGCGAAGGAGTTCTGCTTGCGGGTGCGGCGCTTCTTCGCGGGGCGCTCGTCGTGCGCGGATTTCGCGGACGACGCCGCTGCGGCGGCAGCGACAGCGGCGGCGCCTTCTGGCGTGCCGATATAGGCGTCGCTCTCGCCGAGGGCGGCGGTTTCCGTGGGTGACGTGGCGCTCGATGCGGGCGGCACGTTGGCTTCGGCCGGGGCCTCTCGCGCATACGGCGCATCGTTCGGCGCCGGCTCGCCGCTGCAGGTCTCGTTGCGATGCGTATCGAGGAGCGCGAGCAGCACCGGGTCCGGCCGGTCCACCGGCAGGCTGGCGTTGACGCGGCTCGTGAACGCCGCCATGGCGCGGCTCGTCGCCCGCGACCAGACGCCGTTGACCGGCCCGCCGTAGCAGCCGGCGCGCTTCAGCCCGCGCTGCACCTTGCTGGTAATAGAGGAGGGGTCATCGAAGTCCGAGCCGCTGAAAGCCGGCGCGGGCGCGGCCTCATTGCCGCTGCGCATAGCGGGCACAGGGGCGGGCGCGTTGACCGGGGTGAACACCGGGCCGGCGGCGACGACGACCTCCTCCGAGGGGTCCTCCTCCAAGCCGAGCAAAGCGCCGTAGACAACGACCAGCGTCGCGAGCGCCACTCCACCCGCCGCGATCAGCTTGGCCGGGCTCCATGAAAGTGTCGTCGCAACAAACTGCCAGAGTGCCTCGAGATCAAAACGCATTCACGCTACCCCATACCCGGCCGCCGTCCGGGCCTCTCCGCTTCGTGCCTTCCCGCTCGATCCGCACAGGGCGTCAGCTTAGCACAGCTTCTCGCGTGCCGACGAGCCTTCGCGGCGCGGGAGGGCAAAACGGCGAGTATGCACAGGATGTTCCGCCGGCACGGGCGGTCGGGACCTGCCCGTCGCGGAGGCAGGCAGCTGGTCATTTGTCGGGCGTCAGGAAGCGGGCCGCCACCCAGCCCTGCTTGCCGTGGTACTCGACGCGGCACCATTCGAGCTTGGCGTTCTTGCGCTCATCCTCGGTCATGGTCAGCCAGCGATCGAGGCTCGGCTCCGGGCGAAGGCAGCCGAGGTTCTTCAAGCCGCGCTCGCCCGGCGGGATGGCGCCGAGCTTCTTGCTGTCGCCGTGCGGCACGTCACGCATGTTGAGCACATCGCCGGCCGGGACGCCGGTGACCGCGAAGTAGGGCGGCATCGCGTCCTCAGCGGAGGCGGGCGGTGCGAGCCCCGAGGCGATCACGACGCAAACGAAAAATGCGGCCGCGCGGCCCGTGAACGGCTTCCCCATCGGTCCCCCAGTGTCTTAGCTTGCTTGCGGTCGGAGGCGGCCGGTCCCCATCCGGCAGCGCGGGACAGAGTGCCGAGAAATGTGCCGAGCCTGTGACAACGCCGCCCGTGACAAGGAGCCCGTGACAAGGACTGGGCGCGAACCTTCGGCGGCCTCCGTGCGTTTCAGGGTCCCGCGGGGTGGGTGAAGCTCAAGGAGGCGGACATGGCATTCGAGGACATCAAGGCGGAGATCGGGCTGCTGCTTTCGCGCATGCAGAATGCGCCCGAGGACGCGCACGAGCTGCAGATGCTGCTCGTGGAGAAGATCAACGAGCTCAAGGCCTATGGACTGCCCGTCCCGGAGGATCTGCAAAATCTCGAGGATTCGCTCGATGCGGAGCTCCGAGCGCGGCCGCAGGCCTGATCCCAGGGCCGGCAGCCTCTCCGACAGTTGCCCGTGATCGCAAGCTCGCCCATGATCGTCCCGACAGGGACTTTTCGAGGGCGCGCTTCCATCCATGACCGACCATGGCGACATCTCCTCGGACGCCGAGCAGGCGTCGCTCATCAGGCTTGTCACGCTCGTCATCGGCAGCGGCGAGGTCATCGCCTTTTTGCTCCTGGCCCACCTGACACTGCAGTCGGGCGATCCGCTCGGTGCGTCCACGGCCGAGGGCATCATGCTCGCGGCGGCGCCACTCATCGCCTTGACGCTGCCCGGTGTGCTGCTGGCGTGGCTCGGCCGCGCACCGTGGACGGCGTTCGGACTGGTGCTTGCCGCGATGCCGATGGCCGCCGCTGTCTGGATGTTGGCTTAGCCTTTGCGTTTCCTACGTTTTTTGGCATCTGCGCGCGACCGTTAACCGATAAGGGCAGCTTTGCAAGCCAATAAGTTTATCTGATATCTGGATCACGAACTTGCGATTTGCCGTTATCAGGGCGCTCACCTATATACGTTGCAACACAGACGGGCTGGCGGCCCGCTGTTTGTTGGACACCTAAGGAGGAATTGCCATGAAGACCTGGATGAAGCCCTCGGTTCGCGAGCAGGAAGTCGGCCTCGAGGTTACCTCGTATCTGCCGGCTGAGATCGACCTCATCTAAGTCGATCGGCTTTCAGTCGAATTCAACGGCGATCGCGAAAGCGGTCGCCGTTTTGTTTTGTCCGCACGATGGGCCCGCTTCGCGGGCGGCGATTTCATTACCTGTCACTTTTCTGCGCGAGACTTTCGGCGCGGCTTTCGCGAGCCCCACACGGCTCGGAAATTCCGCCGCGATGATGGCATGCGAGAGACCTGCGTGGCACGCGCACGCGACGCGCCGGCGGATTCAACTCTCCGTGATGGCGTGCTCAAGTCGTGCCGATGGAACGCGGTTTTCTGCCATCTCGCGACCTCGCCGGGCGGCCGGCGAGCGGGCCGCGCGCCTCCGCGGCAGCGACCGCGAAAGGTGGAAACTCGGCGCGTTTATGAGCTTTTCGGGCCGGCTTTCGGCACCGCGGGATCGCGCGTTTCGCAACATAGTAGCATCAGCCCGACTAATAGTGCGGCAATGAAAATACGATTGGTCTTCCGGGCGCTCTGATGACTATTTATGCAGCGCGCGGGAATCATCGGGTTCCCGCGCATTTCAAGGAGGAACTACCCATGAAGACTTGGATGAAGCCTGCCGTTCGCGAGCAGGAAGTTGGCCTCGAGGTCACCTCGTACCTCCCGGCGGAGATCGATCTGGTCTAACGATCGATCGCTTTCGGTCTTTGGCGCGGCGGCCGCTCCTGCGGCCGTCGCGCTTTTTGTTGCATGCGGTTCTTGCATGCGCCGGGGTATTAACACCTCATAGACGCTTCGCCTGCATCGCCCGCCCGTCGCACTACAGCCAGGCCTAACCTCACATCGTTCAATCGCTGGATCCCCTCGACATGATCATCCGCGACGCCTTTCCGAGCGACGAGCCGCTCTGGCGCAGGCTCTGGGACGGCTACGTCACGTTCTACGAGGCCAGCGTGCCGGAGGAGGTCACGGCGCGCACCTGGGAGCGGCTGATCCGCAAGGAGCAGGGCATGTTCTGCCGTGTGGCGGAGGTGTCAGGCGAGGTGTGTGGCTTCACCAACTCGGTGCTGCACGCGGGGACGTGGTCGCTCGGGCCCATCTGCTATCTCGAGGACCTCTTCGTCGCGCCCGAGCGGCGCGGGCGGGGCATCGGCGAGGCGTTGATCCGTGATCTCCTCAACATGGCCAAGGCCAACAGCTGGTCGGGGCTCTACTGGGTGACGCGCTCCTCCAACACCGCGGCGCGCAGCGTTTACGATCGCTTCATCAAGGCCGACGATTTCGTCCGCTACCGCATGGACTTTTAGCGTCCGCTCCATCTCCGGCCGGTTAGGGGTACGCCTCTTGCTTGGCGCTCACGTGTCGTGGCGTGCGTGTTCCGCTTCGGCACGACTGCAGCACCGGGAGCCCCGCGATGAGACGACCGACCTTGATTGCCCGCGCCGCCTCCGAGCCCCGCCTCGCCTGGGTGGACGTCGCCAAAGGCCTCTGCATCGTGCTCGTCGTTCTGATGCATGCCACGCTCGGCGTCGAAAAGGCGACCGGCAGCGAGACCGCGCTTAACGCCTTCATCGAATGGGCGCGGCCGTTCCGCATGCCCGACTTCTTCCTGATCTCGGGGCTCTTCCTCGCCGCGCGCATCGCGCGGCCGTGGCGCAGCTATCTCGACACCAAGGTGGTGCACTTCGCCTATTTCTACGTGCTGTGGCTCAGCATCCAGTTCGGGCTCAAAGCGCCGGGCATGATCGCCGAGCACGGCGCGGCGGCGACGCTCACCGACTATCTCACGGGCTTCGTGGTGCCGTTCGGCACGCTGTGGTTCATCTATCTGCTGGCGATCTACTTCGTGGTGACCAAGCTCCTCGAGCCGGCGCCGAAGTGGCTCGTGCTGGCGGGGGCCGCGCTCCTGCACGTGCTCGCGCCCGAGAGCGGCGTGTTCCTCGTCGACGAGTTCGCGAACCGGTTCGTGTTCTTCTACGCGGGCTATGCGCTGGCGCCGGTGGTGCTCAAGGCCGCGGATCGGGTCAGCACGGTGCCGCATCTCGCCGTCGCGGGCGCGCTCCTGGTGTGGGCCGGCCTCAATGCCGCCGCCGTGCACGCGGGGCTGGCGTTCGTGCCCGGAGCCGACCTCGCCTTCTCAATTGCCGGCATCGCGGCGGTGATCGCCTTCAGCGTGCTCATCGTCGAGCGCCTTCCCGGCCGCGTGCTCTCCTATTGCGGGCAGAACTCCATCGCGGTCTATCTGGCTTTCACCGTGTTCATGGGTCCGGCGCGCATCGTGCTGCTCAAGCTCACGGGCGGCGAGATGGCCACCTCGATCGCGCTCGCCTCGACGCTCGCGGGCGTCGCGGGGGCGCTGCTCCTGGCGTGGCTCGTCAAAGGGACGTGGGCCGGCTTCCTGTTCACGCGGCCGCAGATGTTCCGCCTCGCGGCGCGCCGCGGCTCCGGGGTGCCGCAGTCGCAGCCGACGGCCGCGTAAGCGGGCGTGCTCACATCCGTGCTCACATGGGAACGCCGGGCTCCTTCTTGGCCTCGCGCTCGAGCCGGTCGATGCGCTCCTTGAACTTCTTCATCATCCCCTCGACGTAGTCGAAGAGCTTGTCGACGTCGCGCTCGTTGGGGATCGGCAGATCGCCGGGGGGCGCGGGCACCGCGTCGCCCTCGGGGCCCGCCGCGCCCGGTCCCGGTGGGCCGTCGCGAAGCTCCTTCTCGGCCTCCAACGCCCGCTTCTCGCCTTCGAGCTCCTCGACACGCTTCTTCAGCGCATCGGCCGACTCCGGCATCTCCTTGCAGGTCCAGTTGCCGGCGCTGCCGCTGCAGAAGCTCATGGCGCCGGTCTCGCGGTCGAGGCGGATGACGCCGCCTTCCGTGGGCGACATGGAATAGCGGCCCGGATCCTCGCCGGCCGCCCAGGCGGGGCTTACGAGAACGGCGAGGATGGCACCGGCGAGGCGCGATGGACGAAACGCGGGGGACACGGCTCTCTCCATGGGTTGCAGGCGAAAGGCGCTAGAATGCGATCGCCGAGCGATCATGGTCCAGGCCGCCGCCATATGTTCGCTCGGAGCCTAGCGGGCGATTGTGACCCGCGTTCGGCCTCGCGCGCGGGGAAAACGCGAATCAGTTGCGAGGCTGGTTGGCAACAAGGCCGCAAGGGCCTGTGAATTCAGGCCCATTTGCAGGCCTTCTGTAGGACTTAACGCAACATTTACCGGTGGCTGCCAGCCTCGGACCGTTCGGGTTTCTGGCACGTGCCTCGTCTGACCCCCACACCGATTTCAGCCGGCACGCCGCGGCCTCACCGCCCTTCCCCCACACCAGGGGGCGACGCGTTGCGCCATGCACTCCTTGGGGACCCAATGCTGCAGTTCGATCAGGAAAGCCAACCGACGCGCCGAAGCGGCGCCCTCGGTGTTTCCGGGAGGGCTTCCGGACGCGCCCGCGAGCTCGATCAGCTCGCGCGCGAGATCGAGGAGACGCAGCGGCAGCAAAGCGAAACCATGACCGGCATCGCGGAGCGCCTGCGCGCCATCGAGGTTCCGCGTGCGGATGAGGGGAGGCCCCAGGATCAGCCGCGCGGCCACGACAACAGCGACGAGCCCTGGGACAGCGACATGGCGGAAGCGCTGGCACAGAGCTACGAGGCCGAGAGCCGGGCCGCGGCGCAAGGCCCGAAGGCTTCGCCGTCCAAGGGCACGCAGGACTGGATCGGCGCGCGCTTCAGCGACGTCACGCAGCGCATCCAGCAGGCGATCTCGGACCTGACGCCCACGAGCACCGTCTCACTTCTCGAAACGCGCCTCGACGCGTTCCAGGCGCATATCTCGGCGACGCTCGCGGATGTGGTGCGCCGCTCCGATCTCGACGGCATGCGCGAGATCGAGGCGCACGTGCACGATCTCGGCGACAAGCTCACCGACCTCGAGCGGCACGTTTCGCGGCTCGACGGCATCGAGAGCGACGTGCGCGGCGTCATGGAGCAGGTTTCGGACGAGCGGATTGCCAAGCTTCTCGACTACGACAGCCGCTTCGCCGCCGATCTCGAGGCCGTGGCGCTGCGCGCCGCGGAGCACGTGCGGAGCCATTTCGACCACCGCGACGGCGCCGAAGCGGACGCGAATACGCGCCGTCACGATGAGCTCAGGGCGCTGATCGAGGCCTCTATCGAGGACCGGCGCCAGGCCGAGGCGCACGCCGTCTCGATGGTGACGGGCCTCTCGGGACGCGTCGGCCAGCAGTCCGACCGCTACGACGAGCTCAAGGGCCTCATCGAGCAAGCCATCCTGGAGCAGCGCCAGAGCGAGCAGACCGCCTTCGGCATGCTCGAGACGCTGCAGCAGGCGCTCGTCACCGTGCTCGACCGCATGGATGTCATCGAGCAGCATCAGCTCGCGGCCGCGCTGCCGGTGTCGCCTCTCGACGAGCCCGTGCTCCGGCCGCCGACCCTCGAGGAGGCCTATCACGCGAGTGAGCCCGCCGGGCTCGAGCCGGCCGTCGCGGACGATCCCCGCTATTCGTTCCGCGATACGCGCTTCGAGACATTCGGCGCCAAGGAGCCGGCCGACGAGCCCGCCGACACGGCGCAGGCCGACGTGGAGTACGTGGTCTCGACGGACCTCGATTCGCCCATCGAGCGGCTCAAGCGGGATTTCGTCGCCGATGCGCGGCGCGCCAAGCTCAAGGCCACCGCCAACCGCGCCGAGGGCAAGGACAGCGAGGCCGAGACCGAGGCGGTGAAACCCAACGCGGTCGCACAGGCGCGCGCCACACTCACGCAGACGTCGCGATCGCAGCCCGGGGCCGGCCTCGTGTCCGGCCGCCTGTTCGGCATGCCGACCAAGGTTCTCGCGGGCGTGCTGGCGCTGATCATCGCCATCAACGGCGGCCTCCTGATCTACAACCGCAGCAAGCATGCCGCGTCCCCGCCGGCCGCTTCGCAGCCGACCTCGACGGCGCCCGCCGCGCCTGCCGGCTCGCCCACGGACGGCAAAGCCGCCGACCAGCGCTCGGATCTCGGCCAGGCCGCTCCGTCCTTCTCGGCCTACGGCTACAATGACGACGTGCTCGATCCGCCCGAAATCGAGGGCCTGGGCAACACCGTGGCGGACGTGCCGCTCGGCACGACGATCGCCAAGCCTGCAGGGTCGATGCCCGAGGAAGCGGTGGCCGACGTCTACGAGCAGCAGGTCCTGGCCAGCCTTTCGGGCAAGCTCGGCATGATCGCCGCCGGGCGCAGCGCGGACGCGCTCCTGCCCGAGAAAAGCGGACGCATCGATGCGGCGTACCCTGACCTTGCCGCCGTGCCGGGCACGGACGGATCGGCGGGCGAGAGCGCCCTCGACCTGCCGCCGCCGACGGTCGGACCGCTGCCGCTCCGGCTCGCGGCCGCCAGCGGCGATGCGTCGGCGGAGTTCGAGGTCGGCGCGCGCCTCGCCGAGGGGAAGGGCACGCAGCAGAATTTCAGCGAGGCGGTGAAGTGGTACCAGCGCGCGGCGGCCCAGGGCTTCGCGCAGGCCCAGTACCGACTCGGAACGCTCTATGAGCGCGGGCTCGGCGTCAAGAAGGACATCGAGCGCGCCAAGGTCTGGTACATGCGCGCCGCCGAGAAGGGCAACGTGAAGGCCATGCACAACCTCGCGGTGCTGCTGACCAGCAGCGATGCGCCGGACTATGCGGGTGCGGCGCCCTGGTTCCTCACGGCCTCGGAGTTCGGCCTCGCGGACAGCCAGTACAATCTCGGCGTTCTGCTCGAGAACGGCCTTGCCGGCGGCGTGGACCGGGTCGGCGCCTACAAATGGTATACGCTGGCGGCGAAAGAGGGCGACGGCGACGCTGTGCAGCGGCGCGATGCGCTCAGGAGTGGGCTCAGCGCCGACGAGCTCAAGGCCGCGGACGACCTGATCGGCGCCTTCCGCGCGCATGTCGCCTCGCCGCTTGCCAACGACGCCCGGGCGGCCGGCGAGGACTGGAAGAAGCGCGCCAGCAACGATAGCGACACCTGATTAAAAACCGTCTTGTCGAGAGGGTAGCGCGCGGGCTCAAGGATGGACGGCGCCCTTGGACGTTTGCGGCGATGCTACACTGGCACTCCCCGTAAAGGTCCAATACGATGCCCCCGCGTGAGGGCGGAGCTGCATCCTCACGCCGAGGCTCCCATCCGCTGCGTACCGGCGTAATACCCACCCGATGCACATCTATCTGCCGATCGCCGAGATGAGCGCCAACGTGCTGCTGTTCCTCGGCATGGGGTGCGCGGTGGGCTTTCTGTCGGGGCTGTTCGGCGTCGGCGGCGGCTTTCTCATGACGCCGCTCCTGATCTTCTCGGGCATCCCGTCGGCGGTCGCGGTCGGGACCGGGGCGGCGCAGATCGTCGCCTCGTCGGTGTCCGGCGCCATCGCCCAGTACCGGCGCAACAACGTCGACATCAAGATGGCGCTGGTGCTGCTCGCGGGCGGCGTCGTGGGCTCGGTGATCGGCGTCAAGATGGTGCGCATCCTCAATCTCGCTGGCCAGTTCGACCTCTTCGTCGCGCTTGCCTACGTCACCTTCCTCGGCGTGATCGGGACGCTGATGCTGATCGAGAGCGTGCAGGCGATCCAGGCTGCGCGCAGCGGGCAGCCGCGTGCGGCGCGCCGCCCCGGCCAGCACAGCTGGGTGCACGGGCTGCCGTTCAAGATGCGGTTTCACCGCTCCAAGCTCTACATCTCGGCCATTCCGCCGATGATGATCGGGGCGTTCGTCGGCTTCCTCGGCGCCATCATGGGCGCGGGCGGAGGCTTCATCATGGTGCCGGCCATGATCTACCTGCTCCGCGTGCCGACCAACGTCGTGGTGGGGACGTCGCTGTTCCAGATCGTGTTCGTCGCCGCGGTGACGACGGTGATGCAGGCGACCGAGAACTTCAGCGTCGACATCGTGCTGGCGCTGCTGCTCATCGTGTCGGGCGTGATCGGCGCGCAGTATGGGGCGGCGGCGGGGGCGCGCCTCAAGGGCGAGCAGCTGCGGCTGCTGCTGGCGGCGCTCGTGCTCCTGGTCGCGGCGCGCATCGGCTGGGATCTCGTGGTGACGCCGGCCGAGCTCTTCAGCCTGGCGACGCTCGGAGCCCCAGGATGAGGCGGCGCGGGACACAGCTCCGGCTCTGGCTCGGCCTCGTTGCGGCGGCGGCGGCGTGGAGTGTGAGCGCGGACGGCGCGCGCGCGCAGACCACCAAGAAGCCCGACGCGACGCTTCCCGATTTCGGGCAGCCGCTGCGCAAGCAGAAGGGCGACCGCAAGAGCAAGGCCAAGGACGACGCCAAGGCGGCGGCCCAGCCGGCGGCGGAGCGCGCGGCCGACAAACCGGCGCCACCGCAGGGCAAGGAGGCCGTCGAGGCCGACGTCTCGACGCGCACGATCGCGGTCACGTCGGCCTTCACCGGGACCGAGATCGTGGTGTTCGGATCGGTGGTCAACAGCCGTCAGCCGAGCCCGGAAGCGGGTTACTACGACGTCATCGTCGTGCTCGAAGGCCTCGATGCGCCGCTTCTCGTCAGGCGCAAGACGAAC
>JBFXEP010000019.1:0-18000 GCA_050179995.1 Hyphomicrobium sp. | reverse complement strand
ACATCAAGGAGCGCGCCGACCTTCTCGCCACCATCGAGGAAGAGGCGACGCGCCTCTCGACCTTCGTCTCGAACCTGCTCGACATGACGCGCCTCGAGGCCGGTGCGCTCGATATCCGGCGCGACTGGGTCGACGTCCGCGACGTCGTGAGCGGGGTCGTCGCCCGGGCGGCGAAGGCTTTCCCCGGCCGCAGCACGCAGACCTCGGTCGAGAGCGACCTGCCGCTCATCCGCGGTGATGCGGCCCTCCTGGAGCAGGTCCTCTTCAACCTGCTCGACAACGCGCACAAGAACAGCCCGCCGGGCGCCGTCACGCGTGTCGCGGCGAGCGTAGCGGCGGGCCGCGTGCGCATCACCGTGTCCGATCAAGGTGTCGGCATCCCGGCCGAGGCATTGACGAAGGTCTTCGACAAGTTCTATCGCGTCCAGACCGGCGATGGCCGCGCACCCGGCACCGGCCTCGGCCTCTCGATCGCGGCCGGCATCATCGCCGCCATGGGCGGGACCATCGAGGCGAAAAGCCCTTCGCCCGAGGGGAAGGGCACGGAGATGACGATCCTCCTTCCACGGGGTGAAGGCCCGCCCGCCCCGGCCGTAGAAAAAGGTTCGGCATGAGCGAAGCGCGCATCCTGATCGTCGACGACGAGCCGCAGATCCTGCGCTTTCTCCGGCCGAGCCTGGTCGCCGCCGGCTATGACGTGGTCGTGGCCGCGACCGGGAAGGAGGCACTGCGCGCCGTTGCGACTCTCTCGCCCGACGCGATCGTGCTCGATCTTGGTCTCCCCGACATGGACGGCAAGGAGGTGATCCGCGAATTGCGCACGTGGTCCACGACGCCGATCCTCGTGCTCTCCGCGCGCGACCGCGAGGCGGAGAAGATCGCGGCCCTGGATCTCGGCGCCGACGACTACGTGAACAAGCCGTTCCGCATCGGCGAGCTGACCGCGCGGCTGCGCGCAGCACTCCGCCATGCCGCCGGCCGGTCGGCCGAGCAGACCAAGCTCAAGGCCGGCACGCTCGAGGTCGACATCCCGGCGCATCGCGTGACGCGGGACGGCAAGCCCGTCAAGCTCACGCCGAAGGAGTTCGAGCTTTTGGCCACGCTCGTGCGCAGCGCCGGGCGCGTGCTCACCCACCGCCAGCTCCTGACCGCCGTCTGGGGACCCGCCCACGCGGAGGATCTGCAGTATCTACGCGTCTTCATCGGCCAGCTCCGCGAGAAGCTCGAAGCCTCTCCCGACGAGCCCCAGCTCATCCTGACCGAGCCCGGGATCGGCTACAGGATCGGCGGAGATGACGCCTGATCGAAAAAAGGCCTGAAGGAGAAACGGGCTCCTTCAGGCAAGGGAGACGGGGGTGGGGAGGAAGGCTTGAGCAGAGGGGACAACTAGCGCGCGGCGATCTCCTTGAGGTGCGTGACGCTCATGGCGGTGGCACCGGGCTGGCAGGCGAACTCGAGCGCGCTGCCGAAGCGGACCGGCTTCTGCGGGGTAACCGAAGCTTCGAAGCGCGTGGCGGTGAAGCTCGGCCCCGCGTCCCAATCGGGCTCGCCGGCGATCGTGAGCACCAGCTCGCAGGTGCCGTTCCCGGCGTGGAAGTAGCTGACCGCGCGCTCCTGGCCGACGTCGAAGCTGATGCCGTGGTTGGGCTTCATCGACAGGGATTCGGCGGCGTTGAGGGCGCCGATCGGAGCGGCAGCGAAGACGGCGAGGATGGCGAGGGTGCGGGCGATGCTCTGGATCTTGGTCATGATACGGTCTCCTGTCTGGTCCTGCGGGTGTTGGGTCTGCTTGGGCCGGGATGGCCGCTTGCAATGACAGGATGATGCGCTCGCGCCGAGCCGCCCGCTGTGGGATTTGCCACACCCGCAAATAATCAGGGCCGGGCCGGATTTCGGCGCTTCGGGCCGCCCTTATGCTTTCTTTATCTCACAGCCCCCTTTTCCCAATCGAAGCCTTATCTCCCCCGCGCCATGTTCCGCCCATCGGTCACCAGGAGCGGAGCCAATGCTCGATCTTATCTACATCGCCCTCGGTCTCGGCTGCTTCGGCCTGATGGCCGGCTACGCCGTGCTTTGCAACCGGCTGTGAGGCGGCCATGAGCGACCCGGTCATCGGTCTCATCGTCGCCATCGGGCTCGGCGTGTACCTCGTCTACACGCTGCTCCGGCCGGAGAAATTCTAGGAGGCCCAGGAGGGCCAAGCTCAAAATGACATGGATGGGATGGTTCGAGATCGCGCTCGTGCTGGGCGCGGTCCTCGTTGCGGCATGGCCGCTCGGCGGCTACATGGCGCGCGTATTTGCCGGCGAGCGCACGCTGCTTTCGCCGGTGCTCGCGCCCGTGGAGCGGGTCTTCTACGCGGCGGCGGGCGTGAAGCGCGACAGCGAGCAGAGCTGGATCGGCTACACGCTGGCCATGCTCGCCTTCAACGCGGCAGGCTTCCTGTTTCTCTATGCCTTGATGCGCCTGCAGAGCGATCTGCCTCTCAATCCGCAGGTCTTCGCCGGCGTCACGCCGGACCTCGCCTACAATACCGCCACGAGCTTCGTCACCAATACCAACTGGCAGTCCTACGGCGGCGAGACCACCATGAGCCATCTCGTGCAGATGGCGGGCCTCACCGTGCAGAACTTCGTATCGGCGGCGACCGGCATGGCGCTCGCGATCGCGGTGATCCGCGCCTTCGCCCGCAGCGGCGCGCGCCAGATCGGCAACTTCTGGGTCGACGCCACGCGGGCGACGCTCTACGTGCTGCTCCCCCTTTCCATTCTGGTTGCGGTCGGCTTCGCCGCGTCCGGCGTGCCGCAAACGCTCGCCGCTAACGTCGAGGCGACCACCCTCGAAGGCGCCAAGCAGGTCATCGCCCTCGGCCCGGTCGCGAGTCAGGAGGCCATCAAGCAGCTCGGCACCAACGGCGGCGGCTTCTTCAACGCCAATGCGGCCCACCCGTTCGAGAATCCGAGCGCCTGGTCCAACGTCATCTCGATCTGGAGCATGCTGCTCATTTCCACGGCCTTCACGTTCACGTTCGGACGCATGGTCGGCGACCGGCGCCAGGGCCTGGCGCTGCTTGCAGCCATGGGCGTGCTTCTGCTCGCCGGCACGGCCATCGCCTATGCGTCGGAGGCAGCGGGCAATCCGTTCTTCGCATCGGCCGGCGTCGATGCCGCCTCCGGCAACCTCGAGGGCAAGGAGGTCCGCTTCGGACAGGCGCTGACCGCGCTCTACGCGGTCGCGACCACGGGCCTCTCGTGCGGCGCTGTCAACGCCATGCACGCCTCCCTCATGCCGCTCGGCGGCCTCGTGCCCCTGTTCATGATCCAGCTCGGCGAGATTCTGCCGGGCGGCGTCGGCTCCGGTCTCTACGGCATGATCGTCATGGCCGTGCTCACGGTGTTCGTCGCCGGCCTAATGGTCGGACGCACGCCCGAGTACCTCGGCAAGAAGATCGAGGTCCGCGAGATGAAGCTCGCTGTGCTGGCGCTGATCGTGCTGCCGCTCTTCATCCTCGGCTTCACGTCCGTGGCCGCGGTGCTGCCGGTGGCGCTCTCGAGCCTTGCCAATGCCGGCCCGCACGGCCTGACCGAGATCCTCTATGCCTACTCCTCGGCCACCGGCAACAACGGCTCTGCCTTCGCCGGCCTCAGTGCCAATACGCCCTGGTTCAACACCACGCTCGGCCTCGCGATGATGTTCGGCCGCTTCGCCTATGTCGTCCCCGTCATGGCGATGGCCGGCGCCATCGCCGCCAAGACCAAGACCGCGCCCTCGGCGGGCACGTTCCCGACCCACGGCGCCCTTTTCATCGGCCTCCTCATCGGCGTGATCCTGATCCTCGGCGGCCTGCAGTACTTCCCGGCCCTCGCACTCGGCCCCATCGTCGAGCACGTCCTGATGCTGGCCGGCAAGACCTTCTAGGAGAGACCCATGAGCAAGCGCTCTACATTTAGCATGCTGGATCGGCAGATCCTGCGCGGCGCGGCCGTCAATGCCGTCTTGAAGCTCGCGCCGCAGAAGCTGGTTCGCAATCCGGTGATGTTCGTCACCGGCGTGGTGGCGGCCCTCGTCACGCTGGTCCTGATCCGGGACGTTGTGGCGGGACACGGGGGCCTGGCCTTCACGGCCCAGATCGCGGCCTGGCTGTGGTTTACCGTTCTGTTCGCCAATTTCGCCGAGGCCGTGGCCGAAGGGCGCGGCAAGGCGCAGGCCGATGCGCTCAGGAAAACGCGCAGCGAAACCCGCGCCAAGCTGTTGCTGCACGCCGACGATTCCAGGGACGACCCCTGGGAGCCGCGCGATGCCCACGACCTCAAGGAAGGCGACGTGGTGCTAGTCGAAGCCGGCGACACGATCCCGGCCGACGGCGAGGTGATCGAAGGCATCGCCACCGTGAACGAATCCGCCATCACCGGCGAATCCGCTCCCGTCATCCGCGAATCCGGCGGCGACCGCTCGGCCGTGACCGGCGGCACGGTCGTGCTGTCCGATTGGATCAAGGTGCGCGTCACGGCGGCGCCGGGCTCATCGTTCCTCGACCGCATGATCGCCCTCGTCGAAGGCGCCGAGCGCCAGAAGACGCCGAACGAGCTCGCGCTCTCCATTCTGCTCTCCGGCATGACGCTGATCCTCCTCATCACCGTCGTCACGCTGTGGGGGTTCGCCGGTTACCATGGCGCCGCGCTGTCCGTCACCGTGCTCGTGGCGCTGCTCGTCACGCTGATCCCGACCACCATCGGCGGCCTGCTGTCGGCCATCGGCATCGCCGGCATGGACCGGCTCATCCGCTTCAACGTCGTCGCCACGTCGGGCCGCGCCGTCGAGGCAGCCGGTGACGTCGACACGCTGTTGCTCGACAAGACGGGCACCATCACCTACGGCAACCGCCTCGCCACCACCTTTCTGCCGGTTCCCGGCCGCAGCGAGCGCGATGTCGCCGAGACGGCGCTCATGGCCTCTCTCGCCGACGAGACGCCGGAAGGGCGCTCGATCGTCGCGCTCGCGCGCGGCACCTACGGTCTCGGCAACGAGAGCCCCGTGCCGACCAGCATCATTCCGTTCTCGGCCCAGACGCGCATCTCGGGCGTGGACGTCGGCGGCCGCAGCCTTCGCAAGGGCGCGGTCGATGCCGTGCTCGCGCTCACCGGCGAGACCATGGAGCAGACCCCGCCCGCGTTCCGCGATGCGGTGCAGGCCATCGCCCGCACGGGCGGCACGCCGCTCGCCGTGGCGGAAGGCCGCAGCCTGGTCGGCGTCATTCACCTGAAGGATGTCGTCAAACCCGACGTGAAGCCCCGCTTCGCGGCCCTCAGGCGCATGGGCATCAAGACGGTGATGGTGACGGGCGACAATCCGGTCACGGCCGCGGCCATCGCGTCGGAGGCCGGCGTCGACGACTACATCGCCGAGGCCACGCCGCAGGATAAGCTCGCCTATATCCGGTCCGAGCAGGGCAAGGGCCGCCTCATCGCCATGTGCGGCGACGGCACCAACGATGCGCCCGCTCTCGCTCAGGCCGATGTCGGCGTCGCCATGCAGACCGGCACGCAGGCGGCGCGCGAGGCCGGCAACATGGTCGACCTCGACAGCGATCCCACCAAGCTCATCGAGATCACCGAGATCGGCAAGCAGCTCTTAATGACGCGCGGCTCCCTCACCACGTTCTCGATCGCCAACGACGTCGCCAAGTACTTCGCCATCATCCCGGCGCTGTTCATGGCCACCTACCCCGAGCTTGGCGCTCTGAACATCATGGGGCTCGCCTCGCCCGAGAGCGCCATCCTGTCGGCCGTGATCTTCAACGCCCTGATCATCATCGCGTTGATCCCGCTGGCGCTGAAGGGCGTCGCGTACCGGCCGGCGGGTGCCAGCGCACTCCTCGCACGCAACCTCGTGATCTACGGCCTCGGCGGGCTCGTCGCCCCCTTCATCGGCATCAAGATCGTTGATCTTGCCGTCTCCGGCCTCGGACTCGCATAAGGAGAAACGTCCATGCATCCCATCCTTCGACCGGCGGTCGTGCTGCTCGCCCTGTTCACGGTCCTGACGGGGCTCGCCTATCCGCTCGCCATGACGGGCCTCGCCAAGGCTTTCTTTCCGGCGGAGGCGGACGGCAGCCCGCTCACCCGCGGCGGCCAGGTGGTGGGCTCCGCCCTGATCGGCCAGAGCTTCGCCTCCGACCGCTACTTCCACGGCCGCCCTTCGGCGGCGGGCGCCGGCTACGACGCCTCCGCCTCGTCGGGCTCGAACCTCGGGCCGCTCTCGCAGAAGCTCCTGGACCGGGTGAAGGCCGATGCGGAAAAGCTCGGCGCGCCGAGCATCCCCGCCGACGCCGTCACCGCGTCCGCGAGCGGCCTCGACCCGCACATCAGCCCGGCCTACGCCGCCCTCCAGGTCGGCCGCGTCGCCAAGGCCCGCGGCATTCCCGAGGACCGCATCCAGGCCCTCGTTGCCGCGCAAACCGAGCCGCCCCTGCTGGGCGTGATCGGCGTACCGCGTGTTAACGTACTCCGGCTCAATCTCGCCCTTGACGATGCCTTGGGTCAGGGTGCCGGATAGGATAGGACATGGCCGACACCACGAGCCCCCGGGACGCGCGCCCCTCCCCCAAGGCGTTGCTCGAGCTTGCCGCGAAGGAAAATCGCGGCAAGCTCAAAGTGTTTCTCGGCATGGCGCCCGGTGTCGGCAAGACCTACGCGATGCTCTCGGCCGCCCGCGCCTTGAAGAGCGAGGGCGTGGACGTGGTGGTTGGCGTCGTCGAGACGCACGGGCGCCAGGATACGTCCGCCCTCCTCGAAGGGCTCGAGGTGCTTCCGCGCCGGCCCGTCCCCTATCGCAACCGGACGCTCATGGAGTTCGACGTCGACGCGGCAATCGCGCGCCGGCCGCAGCTTCTGCTCGTCGACGAGTTCGCCCATTCGAACGCGCCGGGACTCGTGCATCCCAAGCGCTATCAGGACGTCGAGGGCGTGCTGCAGGCCGGCATCGATGTCTGGACCACGCTCAACGTCCAGCACCTGGAAAGCCTGACCGACGTCGTGCAACGCATCGCCGGCATCACCGTGCGCGAGACGGTGCCGGATCGCGCGCTCGAGCGAGCCGACGAGCTCGTCATGGTGGACCTCCCGCCGGAGGAGCTGCTGCAGCGCCTCAAGGACGGCAAGGTCTACCTGCCGGAGAACGTGCGGCGCGCACTCGACAAGTTCTTCCAGTTGAGCACGCTCACGGCGCTGCGCGAGCTGGCGCTGCGCCGCGCGGCCGACCGCGTCGACGAGCAGATGATCTCGCAGCTGCGCCAGCGCGGCATCGGCGGGCCTTGGCCGACGGCCGAGCGGCTTCTGGTTTGCATCGGTCCCGACGAGATGTCGGAGACGGTCGTGCGCGCCGCGGCGCGCATGGCGGCCGCGCTCAAGTCCGAGTGGTTCGCCATCCACCTTGCCCAAAGCGAGCGCGAGGACACCGACCGCGCCGCGCTGCGCCGCGTGGAGAAGGCCATGCGTCTCGCCGACCGCCTCGGCGCGACGACGGTGCGCGTCAACACCCAGGACCTTGCGGCCGAGGTGCTGGCGTTCGCCAAGCGCAACAACATCACGCAGATCATCGTCGGCCGCGCGTCGCCGGGCTTTGCCAGACGCCTCTTCCGACCATCGCTGTCGGACGTCTTGACCAAGGAAGCGACCGGCCTCTCGGTCACCGTGGTGGCCCCCGATGCGCCGCCTCCGCCGCGCCCATTCCTGCCCGAAATTCCCAAGCCGAGCGCGTTGTGGACCAGCGGCCTCGCCGCGGTCGGCGCGGTCGCCGCGGGTGTCGCGGCCGGCAAGCTGCTCGAGCGCGCCACCGACCTCCCGAACCTCTCCATGGTGTTCCTGCTTGCGGTGCTCGTTTGCGCCGTGCGCTTCGGCCTCTATTCCGCCATCGCCGCCGCGGCGCTCTCGTTCGTGGCCTTCAACTTCTTCTTCATCGAGCCGCGCTACACGCTGACGGTCGCGTCGCCGCACGAGCTGTTCTCCCTCGTCATCTTCCTCGTCGTCGCGGTGGCGACCGGCAGTCTCGCCGGCCGGCTTCGCGAGCAGGCCTCCGCGACGCGCGCGCGCGCCGAGGCGACGCAGGCCCTCTACGAGTTCTCGCGCAAGCTTTCCGGCGTGCCCAAGATCGACGACGTGCTGTGGCTGCTCGCCGCCCAGTCCTCGACTGTCATCAAGGGCCGATCGATCGTTCTTCTCGAGAGCGCGGGCGAGCTCTCCATCGAAGGCAGCTGGCCTCCGGAGGACGAGCTCGGCACGGCCGACTGGGCCGCCGCCCGCTGGGCGTTCCGCAAAGGCGAGCCGGCTGGCCGCCTGACGGGCACCATGCCGTCGGCCGTCTTTCACTTCCGCCCGCTGATGTCGTCTTCTGGGCCGCTCGGCGCGGTCGGCGTGGCCGCCGATGAGCCCGACGAGGAGATGCCCACCGCCACCGCCAGCGCGCTGCAGTCCTTCGCCGACCAGGCCGCCATCGCCATCGAGCGCACGCGCCTCGTCGAAAAGGCAGCCAAGGCCGCGACCGCCGCCGAGAGCGAGCGCTTGCGCAGCGCGCTTCTGTCGTCGGTCTCGCACGACCTCAGGACTCCGCTCGCCTCCATTCTCGGCTCCGCGACCAGCCTGCGCCAGCTCGGCGACCGCATGAACATCAAGGAGCGCGCCGACCTTCTCGCCACCATCGAGGAAGAGGCGACGCGCCTCTCGACCTTCGTCTCGAACCTGCTCGACATGACGCGCCTCGAGGCCGGTGCGCTCGATATCCGGCGCGACTGGGTCGACGTCCGCGACGTCGTGAGCGGGGTCGTCGCCCGGGCGGCGAAGGCTTTCCCCGGCCGCAGCACGCAGACCTCGGTCGAGAGCGACCTGCCGCTCATCCGCGGTGATGCGGCCCTCCTGGAGCAGGTCCTCTTCAACCTGCTCGACAACGCGCACAAGAACAGCCCGCCGGGCGCCGTCACGCGTGTCGCGGCGAGCGTAGCGGCGGGCCGCGTGCGCATCACCGTGTCCGATCAAGGTGTCGGCATCCCGGCCGAGGCATTGACGAAGGTCTTCGACAAGTTCTATCGCGTCCAGACCGGCGATGGCCGCGCACCCGGCACCGGCCTCGGCCTCTCGATCGCGGCCGGCATCATCGCCGCCATGGGCGGGACCATCGAGGCGAAAAGCCCTTCGCCCGAGGGGAAGGGCACGGAGATGACGATCCTCCTTCCACGGGGTGAAGGCCCGCCCGCCCCGGCCGTAGAAAAAGGTTCGGCATGAGCGAAGCGCGCATCCTGATCGTCGACGACGAGCCGCAGATCCTGCGCTTTCTCCGGCCGAGCCTGGTCGCCGCCGGCTATGACGTGGTCGTGGCCGCGACCGGGAAGGAGGCACTGCGCGCCGTTGCGACTCTCTCGCCCGACGCGATCGTGCTCGATCTTGGTCTCCCCGACATGGACGGCAAGGAGGTGATCCGCGAATTGCGCACGTGGTCCACGACGCCGATCCTCGTGCTCTCCGCGCGCGACCGCGAGGCGGAGAAGATCGCGGCCCTGGATCTCGGCGCCGACGACTACGTGAACAAGCCGTTCCGCATCGGCGAGCTGACCGCGCGGCTGCGCGCAGCACTCCGCCATGCCGCCGGCCGGTCGGCCGAGCAGACCAAGCTCAAGGCCGGCACGCTCGAGGTCGACATCCCGGCGCATCGCGTGACGCGGGACGGCAAGCCCGTCAAGCTCACGCCGAAGGAGTTCGAGCTTTTGGCCACGCTCGTGCGCAGCGCCGGGCGCGTGCTCACCCACCGCCAGCTCCTGACCGCCGTCTGGGGACCCGCCCACGCGGAGGATCTGCAGTATCTACGCGTCTTCATCGGCCAGCTCCGCGAGAAGCTCGAAGCCTCTCCCGACGAGCCCCAGCTCATCCTGACCGAGCCCGGGATCGGCTACAGGATCGGCGGAGATGACGCCTGATCGAAAAAAGGCCTGAAGGAGAAACGGGCTCCTTCAGGCAAGGGAGACGGGGGTGGGGAGGAAGGCTTGAGCAGAGGGGACAACTAGCGCGCGGCGATCTCCTTGAGGTGCGTGACGCTCATGGCGGTGGCACCGGGCTGGCAGGCGAACTCGAGCGCGCTGCCGAAGCGGACCGGCTTCTGCGGGGTAACCGAAGCTTCGAAGCGCGTGGCGGTGAAGCTCGGCCCCGCGTCCCAATCGGGCTCGCCGGCGATCGTGAGCACCAGCTCGCAGGTGCCGTTCCCGGCGTGGAAGTAGCTGACCGCGCGCTCCTGGCCGACGTCGAAGCTGATGCCGTGGTTGGGCTTCATCGACAGGGATTCGGCGGCGTTGAGGGCGCCGATCGGAGCGGCAGCGAAGACGGCGAGGATGGCGAGGGTGCGGGCGATGCTCTGGATCTTGGTCATGGGTCGGTCTCCTGTCTGGTCCTGCGGCTGTTGGGTCTGCTTGGGCCGGGATGGCCGCTTGCAATGACAGGATGATGCGCTCGCGCCGAGCCGCCCGCTGTGGGATTTCCCACACCCGCAAATAATCAGGGCCGGGCCGCGTCCCACGCCCTGACATGGCTCATATCGCTTACGTTTCCTGCGCGTGCTTGCACGCCGTCCCCCCGCCGGGGTAAACGTCGCCCGGCCGGCCTCGCCGCCTGCATCACGAAAGGCCCGGACGCCTGCATGCCCGAGATCAAAGGCCTGCTGTTCGACAAGGACGGCACCATCCTCGACTTCTACAAGACCTGGGTGCCGATCAATCGCGACATCGCGATGGAGGCCGCCGGCGGTAATTTCGCCCTGGCGGCAGAGCTCCTGCGCGCCGGCGGACACGATCCCGAGACCGATATCATCGCCCCCGGCGCCGTGCTCGCCGCGGCCGGCGTAGAAGCCATTGCCGAATGCTTCGCCGAGGTTCTGCGAGAGCGGGCGCCTGCCGACCTCCTCGCCATCGTCATCCGCAATTTCCGCGACGGTGGCGGCAAGTACGCCGAGCTGATCGAAGGCGCACCGGACACGCTCGAAAGCCTGGCCGCGGACGGCTACCGCATCGGGCTCGCCACCAACGACACCGTCGACGGGCTCACGGCCTCTCTCGGCCGCTTCGCCGGCCTTGCGCGGCGCTTCGAATTTTCTTACGGCTGCGACAGCGGCTACGGCGCCAAGCCCGAGCCGGGAATGGGGCTTGCGTTCGCCGCCGCGACCGGCCTTGCGCCGGCCGCATGCGCCATCGTCGGCGATTCCATGCACGACCTCGAGATGGGACGGCGCGCCGGCTTCGGGCTCCGCGTCGGCGTGCTCACGGGCTCCTCGCGCCGCCAGGACCTCGAGCCCCACGCCGACCTCGTGCTGGGAAGCGTGCTCGAGCTGCGCGACGCCATCGCGGCATGGCGGCCCTCGAGGGAGGCGGCGCGAGCCGGGTAGCCGGCCGGCCCGCGCCGCTGCGAGCGAGCCCGCCGCGGCTCAGCTCGCATTTCTGAGCGCGAGCGGCGGGAGCGCCTGCCGCACGAGCGTCATGAACTTGATGTGCTTCGGCCGGAAGGCGCCGCGCACCACCTCGAGCGCCAGCTCCGCCTCGAAGTCCTTGCAGGAGAGGATGTCGATGTAGCCGTCGCCGGAGTGATAGCAGAAGTGCCCGGTGATGGCCGACGTCTCGATGAGCTGCACGAGCGCGTAGCCGGCCGCCTCGGGCTTATGCTCGGCAACGCGCTTGAGCAGGATTGGACCATGCGCCTTGGCGCCGATTGCCCCAATGAGAAGATCCACGAAGCGGCGAATGTGTTCGGGGCTCCCCACGCGCGCCCTGTCGCCCTGGGACATGTCGACGATCAGATGCTTAGCCCACATGGTGCGCTCCCCTGAGCCCGGGCCTGATGAATGGTCGGCAGCCAGACGAGATGCGGGGATGACGACGGCCGGATTGTTCAAAAGTCATGGTGTAAAATCACACGCTGAAAAAAGGGTCGGCACTGTCGATTTGCGGCCCGGCGAAAGTCATTGTCCGGGCTTGGAGCATACTTGTGGCGCAGCCTTACGCGGCGACGCCGTCCGTCGCATCCCCACGCCGAAAACATGGCAGGCCGCACCGCCCATACCTAGTATGTAACCGTAACAAACCGCGCCTCCGCACGAGCCCAACCCCTTATCGTGCCGCGCGTAACGCGGCGCGAGACTGTGGCGTGCGAGAGGAGGCCGGCACGGCAACCGGCCCGCCCATGCGGCGCGCGATCGACACACGATCGTCACGCGGCGGACGGTGACAGAGCCCCGCCGTCCGTCCTAGTATGGCCGCGGCACCTCCCCGAGCCCACGGAGGCCGTTTTCGCGCGTTTGAGGTCAAGGCGTGACCGGCACCATCACCGATGGCAAGACCGCGACCGACCGCGAGGCCGTGCGCGCTCAGCTCGAGCGTATCCTGGTGAGCTCCGCCTTCGCCCAGTCGGATCGGCGGCAAAGGTTCCTGACCTACGTCGTCGAGGAGACGCTCGCCGGGCGCGGCGACCGGCTCAAGGGCTACACCATCGCGCTCGAGGTCTTCGATCGCCCGAAGACGTTCGATGCCGCCGTCGATCCCGTCGTGCGCATCGAGGCCGGACGCCTGCGCGACAAGCTGCGCGAGTACTACGACTCCGCCGGCCGGCGCGATCCCATCGTCATCGAGCTGCCGAAGGGAACCTACACGCCGACCATCTCGGCGCAGCGATCCTTCTCCGAGGCGACGCCGCCGCCGCAGGTTGCCGCCGCTGAGCCCGCATCACATTCCGCCATCGCGGCAGGAGGCGCGCCGAGCCCGGCACGCTGGCAAGTCGTCGCGGCAGCCGGAGCCGCAGCACTCGTCATGCTGGCGCCCCTCGCAACGTGGCTGACCCGCACCGCCCCGGCCCCGACGCCCACCGACAAAGCCGAGCTCGCCCTGCCCAAGGGGCCGACCATCGCCGTCCTCCCGTTCGCCAACCTCAGCGGCGACCCGAAGCAGGACTATTTCAGCGACGGCTTGACCGAGGACATCCTGACCGAGCTTGCGCGCGCGAGGGGGCTCAGGGTGCTCGCCCGCAACACCACGTTCCAACTCAAGGGCAAGGCCGAGGACGTCACCCGGATCGGCCGCGAGCTCAACGCGCGCTACGTGCTCGAGGGCAGCGTCCGCCGCACCGGCGATCGTCTCCGCGTCACCGCCCAGCTCATCGCTACCGACACCGGCACGCACATTTGGGCCGAGCGCTTCGACCGCGAGCTGGCCGATGTCCTCCTCGTGCAGGACGAGATCGTGACCGAGATCGCCGGCAAGGTCGCCGGCGGCTACGGCGTCATCGAAAGCAGCGAGGCGAAGGAGGCGGCCCGCAAGAGCCCGGCCGAGGTTGAGGCCTACGACCTCGTGCTTCGCGCACGCGACATCATGCGATGGGACTGGACCGCAGACAACTTCCGCCGCTCGCGAGAGACCCTGAACCAGGCCATCGCCCTCGATCCGGCCAACGCGGCCGCGCGCCGCGAGCTCGCGTGGTTCGCGATCATCGGCTGGGTCTTCCGTTTCGAGGAGAAGCCGCTGCCCCTACTCGACATCAGGGCCGAGGCCGCCAAGGCCGTGCAGATCGACCCGGCCGACGCGCGCGGACACATGGTTGCGGCCTCCGCCTACTTCTTCGCCAGGGAGCTCGACCTCTTCCGCCACGAATCCGAGCAGGCCCTCGCGCTCGCCCCCTATGATGCCGAGATCATGGCCGTGCTCGCCTGCATGATCTCGAGCGCCGGCGACCACGATCGCGGCGTCACGCTGGCAAACCGGGCCAACGCCTTGAACGCGGACGCAACCATCGGCTGGTATCACACCACGATCTACACCGCCGACTATCTCAAGGGCGACTACGAGCACGCACTCGAGATCGCGCGGCAGAACATTCAGGACGGAGCGTTCTACGCCCACCTCGAGATCATCCCGATCTACGGCCAGCTCGGCCGCACCGGGGAGGCGCGTGAGGCGTGGGCCAAGTTGCGCCAGACCATACCGGATGCGTCCGCCGCGACCTTCGAGAGCTGGTGGCGCCTCTGGAACATCCATGACGACGAGGTCGCGCGCCTGATGGACGGCGTCTACAAATCCGGCGTCCTCGTGAGCGACACGCGGCCTGTGCAATGATGCACCGAGCGCAGCGGAGCGACCTGCCTACCCCGCGCCGAGCACTTCTGCGATCTCGGTGAGGATGGCGGGGTCGTCGATGGTGGCGGGCATGCGGTAGGGCTCCCCGTCGGCAATCTTCTTCATGGTGCCGCGCAGGATCTTGCCCGATCGCGTCTTGGGAAGCCGCGCCACAGTGAGCGCGCTCTTGAAGGCCGCCACCGGCCCGATGCGCTCACGGATGAGCGCCACCGCCTCCGCCTCGATGTCCGCCGATGGACGCATCACTCCGGCCTTCAGCACCAGGAAGCCGACCGGCACCTCGCCCTTCAAGGCGTCGGCCTTGCCGATCACGGCGCATTCGGCCACGTCCGGGTGCGAGGCGAGGACCTCCTCCATGGCCCCGGTCGAGAGCCGGTGGCCGGCGACATTGATGATGTCGTCCGTGCGGCCCATGATGAAGAGATAGCCGTCCTCGTCGCGGTACCCCGCGTCCGCCGTCTTGTAGAAGCCCGGAAAATCGTCCGTGTAGCTCGGCCCGAAGCGCGCGTCCGCATTCCACAGCGTCGGCAGGCAGGAGGGCGGCAGCGGCAGCTTGACCACGATGTTGCCGAGCGTGCCCGTCTTGACCTCGTGCCCGTCATCGTCGAGCACGCGCACGTCGTAGCCGGGCATCGGTACGGTGGGCGAGCCGCGCTTCACCGCGAGCGCGCCGAGCCCCAGCGGATTGGCCGCGATCGCCCAGCCGGTCTCCGTCTGCCACCAGTGGTCGATGACCGGAATGCCGAGATGCTGCTCGGCCCACTTGACTGTCTCGGGGTCGGCGCGCTCGCCGGCGAGGAACAAGGCCTTCAGCCCCGAGAGATCGTACTTCCCGATCTCGCGCCCATCGGGGTCTTCCTTCTTGATGGCGCGCAGCGCCGTCGGCGCCGTGAACAGCACCGACACCTTGTGCTCGGAGGCCACCCGCCAGAACGCGCCCGCGTCAGGCGTGCCGACGGGCTTGCCCTCGTAGAGGATGGTGGCGTTGCCGTTGAGCAGCGGGGCATAAACGATGTAGGAGTGTCCGACCACCCAGCCCACGTCCGAGGCCGCCCAGTACACTTCGCCCGGCGCGACGTCGTAGATGTTCGCCATCGACCAGGTGAGCGCCACCATGTGCCCGCCGGTATCGCGCACCACGCCCTTGGGCTGGCCGGTGCTGCCCGAGGTGTAGAGGATGTAGAGCGGATCGGTGGCCGCGACCACCGCGCAGCTGGCTTTCCACCCCGCCTCGCGCGCCTCGGCGACGAGCGCCGCCCAGTCGTGATCCCGGCCCGCTACGAGCGTCGCTTCTGCCATCGGCCGCGCCAGGATGATCGTGCTCTCGGGCTTGTGCGAGGAGAGCGCGATGGCCTGGTCGAGCAGCGGCTTGTAGGGAACAATGCGGCCGGGCTCGACGCCGCACGCCGCCGACACGATCACCTTCGGCTGCGCGTCGCTGATGCGCGTTGCAAGCTCGTTGGCGGCAAAGCCGCCGAATACGACGGAGTGGATTGCCCCGAGCCGCGCCGTGGCGAGCATGGCGATCACCGCCTCCGGCACCATCGGCATGTAGACGATGACCCGGTCGCCCTTGCCGACGCCCAGCGCGGCGAGCACCGCCGCGAAGGTCGCCACCTCGTCCATAAGCTCGGCGAACGAGTACGTGCGCTTCGTGCCCGTAACCGGGCTGTCGTAGATCAGCGCCGGCGCGTCCCCGCGCCCCGCTTCCACATGCCGGTCGAGACAATTGAAGGCCGTGTTGCATTCCCCGTCCGGAAACCAGCGGCCGTAGAGCCCCGCTTTCGCATCGAACACCGTCGCGGGCGGTTTCGACCACGTGACGCCGCGCGCGGCCTCGGCCCAGAAGCGCTGAGGGTCAGCGAGCCATCCCGCATAGACCTCGGCGTAGCGGCTCATGCGCCGGCCCCGCCGGTCGCAGCGGACAACGCCCCGTCGAGCGCGGCCACGAGCTGGTCGGCGTGCTCGCGCTTGAAGCACAGCGGCGGGCGGATTTTGAGGATGTTGCCGTGCCGGCCGGCGGTCCCCACCAGCACGTTGCGCGCGCGCATGCCGTTCACGGCGCGCACCGCCGCCGCGCGATCGGGCTCGCGCGAAGCCTTGTCGCGCACCATCTCCACGCCGAGATAGAGACCACGCCCGCGCACGTCGCCGATGACCTCGTGGCGATGCGCGAGTGCGGTGAGCTGCACGGCGAGATAGGCCCCCGTCGCCCGCGCGTTCTCCCCGAGCCCGTCCTCGGCCAGCGCATCCAGCACCGCCATGCCCGCCGCCGCCGCGACCGGATTGCCGCCGAACGTGTTGAAATAGCCGTTGTGCGCACCGAACGCCTCGAGCAGCGCCGGCTTCACCACCACGCCCCCCATCGGAAAGCCGTTGCCCATGGGCTTGCCCATGACCGCGATGTCGGGGATCATGCCGTGGCGCGCAAAGCCCCACATGGTGTCACCCGTCCGCGCGAAGCCCGGCTGCACCTCGTCGGCGATATAGAGGCCGCCCGCGGCGCGCACGCTCTCCGCCGCCTCGGCGAGAAATCCCACCGTGCCCGGGTAAACGCCGTCGCTCGAAAGGATGCTGTCGATCACCATCGCCGCGGGGCGGATACCGCGCGCCTGCATGGTGGCGAGCGCGGCCTCGACCGCTCTGTTGAACGCCTTGCTCGCCTCCTCGAGCCCGAGCCGGTAGCTGTCCGGCGCCGGCACCAGGAAGACATGCGCCCCGCGCGGCTCGCTGCTGGCCGAGGCGGGCGAGACCTCCGTCACCGCCGTCGTGTTGCCGTGGTAGGCGTTCTCGGTGACGATGACCCCCGTGCCGCCGGTCGTCGCCCGCGCGATACGCAAGGCGAGGTCGACGGCTTCGCTCCCGGTGCAGACATAGACGATGTTCGACAGCCCGCTCGGATAGGTCGCGAGCAGGCGCTCCGAATAGGTGTAGATGCTGTCGTAGAGGTAGCGCGTGTGGGTGTTGAGCTGTCCCATCTGCCGCGCCACGGCCTCAACCACGCGCGGATGGCAATGCCCCACCGACGGCACGTTGTTGTAGGCGTCGAGGTAGCGCGTGCCGTCCTCGTCGAGGAGCCACACTCCCTCCCCGCGCACGAGATTGAGCGGCCGCTCGTAGAACAACATCGAGGTTGGGCCGAAGGCCTTCCGCCGCCGGGCGACGAGGTCCGCCACCGCCGGATCGAGCCCGCCGCTGCGTGTCATGTCGAAGGCGTTCAGCTCGAGGATCTTCTGTGTCGAGGCCATCGGGGCTCCAGGGTGGCGTCCGGGTCGGAAATCGCAATCTAGGCCATGGCGCAAGCCCGATCTTGACTTGCGACGGTGGGCTGGACCGGATTTTCGTTCTCCCGCAATGCAACGTGTCAAGTTTCGCGCGGTCCGCCGTGGCAAATCTACTGTCGGTTCAGCGCCGAAGCGAGCACGAGGGGACCCCATGAGCTGGAAAACGGCTTTCCGATCCATCTACTATCAGGGCGCGCCCGAGCCTACCGATCCGGACCTCGCGCGCGCCACGACGGCGCTCCTCGTCATCGACGTCCAGAACACCTACCTCGAGCGCCCCGACCGGGCCACGCTCTCCCCCGCCGAGCAGGCGGCCTACGACGCCTGGACCCCGTTCCACGAGCGCATGCACGGCCAAGTCATCCCCCGCACCAAGGCCCTTCTCGACACCTTCCGCCGCCACGGCATCGAATGCCTGTTCGCCCGCATCGCCTGTCATACCAAGGATGGCCGCGACCGCTCGCTTTCCCAGAAGATGCCGGGCTGGAACAACCTGCTCCTGCCGAAGGGCGAGACCCCGTCCCAGGTCGTGAGCGCGCTCGCACCCATCGGCGACGAAATCGA
>JBFXEP010000018.1:865-18136 GCA_050179995.1 Hyphomicrobium sp. | reverse complement strand
AGAACATCAGGTCCGTTTGGGTGCAGGACTTCTCGGCCACCGTCAACGGCAAGGGCAAGCTCGCCACCTACCGCGTCACCTGCAAGGTGACGTTCGGCGTGGAGGACTGATCCATCGCGGCGCACGCCTACCTCTTGAGCGACCGCTCCCAGGCGAGCGCGTGCGTCACGATGAGATCGAGGTCGGCAAGCTCGGGCTTCCAGCCGAGCCGGCCGCGGATCTTCGCTGAATCCGCGACGATCGCCTCTGCGTCGCCGGGACGCCGCGGTCCCATGTTCACCGGGAACGGCCCCCCGGCCGCCCGCTTCACGGCCTCGATCACCTCGATCACCGAGTAGCCGGACGAGTAGCCGCAGTTGAAGACGTCGGACGTGCCGCCGCCCTCGAGATGGTGAAGCGCCGCCATGTGCGCCGCCACGAGATCGGTGACGTGGATGTAGTCGCGCACGCACGTGCCGTCGGCCGTCGCGTAGTCGGTGCCGAACACGTCCATGGAGGCGCGCTTGCCGAGCGCCGTCTCGCACGCGACCTTGATCAGGTGCGTCGCGCGTGGCGTCGATTGCCCGGTGCGCCCGCGGGGGTCGGCGCCGGCCACATTGAAGTAGCGCAAAGCAACGTAGCGGAAGTCGTGCGCGAAAGCCGTGTCGGCGAGCATCAGCTCGGTCATGAGCTTCGATGTGCCGTAGGGCGACACCGGCTTGAGAGGCGCGTCCTCGCGGACCGGGATCTCTTGCGGATTGCCGTAGACGGCCGCCGTCGAGGAGAAGATGAAGGTCCTGACCCCGGTCTCGACCGCGACCGCGATCAGCGCCCGCGAGTTCACGGTGTTGTTGAGATAGTACCCGAGCGGATCGGCGACCGAATCCGGCACCACGATCGAGCCCGCGAAATGGATGATGGCCTGGACGCCATGCTCCACGATCACGCGGCGCACGAGGTCCTGGTCCCCGATGTTGCCTTCGACGAAGGCGGCCGGCTCCGGCACGGCCGAACGGAAGCCGGTCGACAGGTTGTCGACCACCACCACGCTCCGGCCCGCGTCGAGCAGGGCCAGCACCATATGGCTGCCGATGTAACCGGCGCCGCCTGTGACGAGTACGCTCATGGCCGCCGAATAGCACGGAATTGTTCACAAACCGTGCGGCCCTCGGGCTACGGCGCGCGGCCAATAAGGCCCGGCGCACCACGAAGTTAAAGCAATGTTATGCGTTTGAGGCTAATGTGATGCAGAAATCTATTGAGACCGACAGCGAGGAGCACTGTCATGCTTTCACGGGTCGCCGCCCTGTTTGCCGCCGCGATGTGCCTGGCCTTGATCCCGGCCAGCGCCGACGCCGGCCATCGCCGCAAGCACTATCACCCGGGTGAGGACTACAACCTGCGTGGCTGGAACAACCAGGTCGAGCCGTTCTACCACCGCCACTATCGGTCGGACTGGGAGTATGACCGCTACGCCTACGTCCCGAGCGTCCCCCGCTACTATCCCTACTACAACTCCGGCCAGTGGCGACCGACCTACGAGTTGCGCGTGCGCCGCGCCTGCTGCCGTCCCGATCTCGCGCTTCCGCCCTACTACCAGGCGTGGGGCTACCCGAAGAAGGTTGTCTACCGCAAGCATCGCCGCCACGACCGCCACTGGTAATTGCGCTGCACTGGCAAGCTGCAGAAGGCCGCCGCGAGGCGGCCTTTTTTGTTGCCGACGCGGGAATTTCATGGACCGGCCAAAGTCTCGGCACGCGCTGTCCGCGTTCACGCCCCATTCATGAGCCATATGCTTCTCTAGGCTGAACCGGGGACTGGCCTCTGCGTTGTGCATCGCGGAGCGATCCTGATCGAGATGGCGAGAGATCCCATGATGAAAAAGCTTTTGAGCGCGCTGATGGCGCTGGTGCTCGTGACGGGCGTAACGGTGTCGTCGATCCAGCCGGCCGAGGCGGGCCGTGGCGGGCGTGTCGCGGCAGGTGTCGCCGCCGGCATCATCGGCCTGGGCCTGCTGGGCGCCTATGCCCATGCACGCGACCGCGATTACTACTACGAGTCCCGCGAGCGCTGCTATCCGGGTCCCGAGGAGTGCGGCTGGAAGAACCGCCGCTGCTTCGAGAACAGCTGGGGCGACACCGTCTGCCGTGGCGGCCGCTGGACCTGCTGGCGCCCGACCTACTGCGATTAGCCGCAGGAATCGGAGAGCACGAATTGCAAAGGCGGTGCCCGCAAGGCGCCGCCTTTTGCATGCGCGCGGCGAGGCGCAATCCACGTCTATTCCTCTCCCGGGACGAGAGAGGATGCCCGATAGGGCAGGTGAGGGACTCGCCGTGTGCACGACGGCACGGAAGCTTCTCATCCGCCCCTTCGGGGCACCTTCTCCCAACGGGAGAAGGAAGGGACGCTGGTACCACTCCGGAACGGCGGCGCGTAGACCAGTGATCTCGCCTAAGTCGGAACGGCTCTAGACCATGATCGCTTCGGACCCTATCAGTCCGAAGCGTGAATCATAGGTCTCATCAAAAGCCGAGAGCGCGATCACGATTCAATCAAAGCTGATCGGCTCTAGCGTTCCGCACACCGCCGCTGCCACGCCGCCCAATGCAGCGCTACCGCCGCTGCGTTCGAGACGTTGAGACTCGCCAGCGCGCCGGCCGTCGTGATGGAGACGAGCGCATCGCACGTCTCGCGCGTGAGCTCGCGCAAGCCGCGGCCCTCGGCGCCGAGCACGATCCCGGTGAGCCCGGCGAATGTCTCCTCCTCGAGCGGCGTCGCGGACGTTCCTTCGAGACCGATCAGACGCAAGCCCTGCGCCTTGAGGTCCTCCATCGTGCGCGCGAGGTTCTGCACCGGCAGCACCGGCACGAGATCCAGCGCGCCGGACGCCGCCTTGGCGAGCACGCCGTTGAGCGGCGGGCTGTGCCGCCGCGTCATGATGAGCCCCGCCGCGCCGAACGCCGCCGCCGAGCGCAGCACCGCGCCCGCGTTGTGCGGGTCCGTGACGTGATCGAGCAGCACCAGCGGCCCCGTGCTCGACGCGCCCGCGACGAGCTCGTCCAGAGTTGGCTCGGGAAGCGGCTCGGCTTCGAGCAGGAGGCCCTGGTGCACGGTGTCGGCGCCAAGCAGGTGGTCGAGGTCACCCGGCGTCGCGCGGTCGAGCGCGACGCCCTTGGCGGCGATCACGTCCGCGAGCCGCCGCTCGGCGTTCTCGGTCACGAGCAGACGCAGCACCCGGCGCCGCGGATTTCTGAGCGCGGCCTCGACGGCATGGCTGCCGAACAGCCGCACGATGCCGTCGTCGGCATCGAGCCGGGTTGCGCCTTGCGCGGGGCGCGCCTTGTTGGCCGGTCCCCGCGAGGCAGCCTTACCGGCCCCGAACCGGTGCGGTTTTGGCCGCTTTTTTCCGGCCCGGCCGTCGCTCATTGCCGCCTCTCTCCGCCTGCGCGTGGATCCCGTCTGGGCCCGAACCCATACGGGTTTTCGCGCGCTTTTCCAATTGACATCGGAGGGGCGCCTTACCATAAGGACGGGCATTGCCCTGCCGCTCGGCGAGCGCGGGGCGATTTCGTTTGAGAGCCGGCTTTGTCGAGGCAGCTCCGCTGCTTGAGCCCGGCTGCACGAGGATTGGTCACGGAGGGGTGCCCGAGTGGCTAAAGGGGACGGACTGTAAATCCGTTGGCTTCGCCTACGCTGGTTCGAATCCAGCCCCCTCCACCAGTCCCCGAGCTGCAAGCGAGCGCAGCCCCTCTTCCTGATCAGCATCATTGCAGGCAAAGGCGGCCAGCTCGATGGAGCCGGCCGCCCTGCCGTCGGGCGCTCAGCTGGGGAGCTGGAAGTAGAAGTGCCCGAAGAGGGTGATGGCGACGCCGACAGCCAGCGCGAGGTAGGGCAGGACGCCCGCGCGCCGCGCACCGAGGTCCTGGCTCTTGAGATCGAGGTCGATCAGCATGTGATCCGGGAACCGCCCCTTGTCCTGCGCGTAGTGGCGGTAGAGGAACACCGGGATGATCAGCATCCCGAACAGGAGGCCGTACCAAAGGGCGTTCGCATTGCCCCACACCTTGGCACCGGCTCCCATCAAGAGCAGGTTGAAGAAGCCGAGCCCGGCATTCACCGCAACGAGCCAGTTCGGCGCCCGATAGGGACGCGGAATGCTCGGGCTGTCGATGCGGTGGATCCACGTCGCCTGCAGATTGAGGAAGATGAAGATCATGTAGCCGACATTGGAGATCGAGAGGATCAGGTAGTACGCCGTCGCGTCGGAGGCGGCGAACGTCAACAGCCCCAGGTTGAAGATGAGGTCGGTCCACATTGCCCGTGTCGGCGCGCCGTGCTCGTTGGTGTGCGCCAGATACTTGGGCAGCCACCCGTCGACGCCGCCCTGGTAGAGCGTGCGTGACGAGCCGGCCATCGCCATCTGGATGGCGAGGATCAACGCCAGGATCATCATCATCTCGAGGAGATGCGTGACGAACTGCGAGCCGCCGCCCACCATGTGCCCCATGGCGGCTGCGACGCCCGTGCCGTCGACGATGCCGGGTTGCGTCATGCCTTCGAGACCGAGGTATCCCTGGAAGGTCGCCGCGACGAGGCTGTAGAGGACGACGCAGAGGAGGCCCGCGTAGATGATCGCCTTCTTCGTGTCGACGGCCGGGTTCTTGAACTCGCGCGTGTAGCAGACCGCCGTCTCGAAGGCATAGGTCGACCATCCGGCGATGAAGAGCGCGCCGAGGAAGTACGTCCAGCCGCCGTTGTTCCATTCCCCGTTCGGAGGCACCAGCGGCGTGAAGTTCTGGTAGTTCACGCCTCCGTTGAAGTACGGCACGATGCCGACGATCAGCATGGGAATGACGACGAGAAGCCCGATCACCATCTGCACGCGCGCCGTGCCGAGAATGCCGCGATGCTGGATGGCGAACGTGATGAGCATCAGCGTCGCGCCGATGAAGAACGTCGGTCCGATCTCGATCTTTGCCAGCCCGAAGAACGAGAAGCTGGCGAGGACCATGGTACGGATGGCGGGCGTTGCAGCCTCGGTAACGGCGGCGATGGCGACCTTCGCCGCGTCCTCCGCCGACTTCCCGTCGATGGCGGCGGCATTGGCGGCGGTCTTGAGCCAGGCCAGCACCTCGGGGGAGTCGGCGGTGAAGATCGGGATCGGCGCAATCGCATTCAGGATGTAGCCGGCCGCGATGGCACAGCCGAGCGACAGCACCGGCGTCCACGCATACCAATTGCACCAGACCGACAGGGGGGCGATGAATTTGCTGTACCGCAGCCATGCCGCCGCGCCGTAGATGGCGGCACCGCCTGACTTGTTCTTGAAGAGGCCGGCGATCTCCGCGTAGCTGTAGGCCTGGAAAAGGCCGATCACGACCGAGATCGCCCAAACCAGGAAGGCGAGCTTGCCGGCCGTCGCGCCCATGCCGCCGATCGAGATGAGCACCAGGGCCGGCACGCCGCTGGCGATCCAGAACGCGCCCTTCCAGTCGATCGTCCTGTGTAGCCCCCCGGCGTCGCCGCCGGCGTAGGCATGCCCCCGCCCCGGGCCGGGTCCGTCGGTGCCCGCAATAACCGCGTTTTGCATGAACAGTCGCTCCTTGAACTTCTTCCCAGCAGGCGGTTTTCTTCACGCCTTTCGGCGCGGGATACTGCCGTAGAGTTGAAGCTCATGCAACAAACTTGCATTGCAGGAGATGCAATTATTTTGCCCTATAGGCAATCAGGCGACGCAAAACGCCGGGTTGCAAAAACGGAAAATCGAGGGTCAAGATGGGTTTGAGAGTGTCAATCTGGTCTTTAGTCCGGGGATCGCAAAAGCCATGGTGAAAGTTAGAGCCCGGCGGGCTCCGCCACGTCGAGATCGTCCCGGAGGGCCCGCGAAAGCGCAAAGCCCTCCCCGCAAGGCGCCCGACAAGGCCAACGTCCCGCTGGAAAAGCGCATCGGCGAGGTCCTGAAGCAGCTCCGGCTCGCGGCCAATCTCACCCTCGCGGAGCTCAGCGCCGGCGCCAGGATTTCGAGCGCCATGCTGAGCCGCATCGAGAACGGCATGGCGATGGCGAGCCTGGACGCTCTCGAGCGCCTCTGCCTCGCCCTCGGAATCGATCTGTCCGACCTGTTCAAGAGAACCGACCGCAAGAAGGGGGCCGCCCAGCTCGTCAAGCGCAGCGAGCAGATGGAGGTGGTCCGGGTCGGCACCAAGCACGGCTACAGGTACAAGCTGCTCTCCTACGACAAGGGGCCGAAAAAGCTCTTCGAGCCATTCTTCATCGAGATGGACAAGAAGAGCCGGTCGTATCCGCGCTTTTCCCATCCCGGCACCGAGTTCATCTACATGCTGCAGGGGCGCGTCGAATACCGCTTCGGCGACCTCACGTACCTTCTTGAGCCGGGCGATGCGTTCACGTTCTCCGGTGACGTGGTGCATGGTCCCGAGCGCCTCCTCGACGAGCAGGCGAAGTTCATCGCCATCATCATGTACAACGAGTGACCCCACCCGGCGGGGCTCCTCCGAGCCCTCGGTCGCAGCGCGCTTCCGGTGCAAAATACTTGCATGAGAGGAAAAATCCCGATAGGGGACGCGCGTGGATGTGGATGAGACACGCCAGGCCGCAATAGCCGCTGAGGAGCCGCCTGCCCTCACCGTGGGCGGCCTTGCGCGCGGCCGTATCACGTCGTCCCTGGGGCTCACCTATCGGCCCTACTGGTGGGAGGCCGCGCCGCGCCCGCAAGCCACGGCCGCGCTGCCCAAGGAGGCCGACGTCGTTATCGTCGGCTCGGGCTTCACCGGCCTCTCGGCCGCGCTCGCTCTCCTACGCAACGGCCGCTCCGTCGTCGTCCTCGAGCGTGGCGTGCCGGGCTTCGGCGCCAGCACCCGCAACGGCGGCCAGATCGGCAGCGGCAATCAGAAGTTCCGCGTGAAACGCCTGATCGAATTGCGCGGCCGGCGCAAGGCCGAGGCCCTCCTGCGCGAGGGCGTCCGCATGCTCGACCACATCGACGAGCTAGTGCGCACGGAGAAGATCGACTGCCATTTCGTGCGCTGCGGCCGCTTCCGCGCCGCCGTTCGCCCCGAGCACTACGAGGCCATGGCGCGCGACATGCAGGACCTGCGCGCCATCGCCGGCGTCGAGAGCTTCATGGTGCCGCGCGCGGAGCAGGCGACCGAGATCGGCTCGGACGTTTTCCACGGCGGCTCGGTGCTGCCGGGCGATGCATCGATCCATCCGGGACTCTATCACGCGGGCCTCATGCGTCGCATCGCCGAGGCCGGCGGCCACGTGGTGGGGAATGCGGCCGCGGAAGCCATCGTGTCGGACGCCGCCACCTTCACGGTCAAGACGCCGCTCGGCGTCATCGCCGCGAAGGACGTCATCATCGCCACCAACGGCTACACGGACGGCCTCGTCCCCGAGCTCAGCCGCCGCATCGTGCCCGTCGGCTCCGCGCTCATCGCCACGGGCGAGATCCCGCAAAGCCTGCTGTCGCGGCTCCTGCCCAGGAACAGGGTCTACGGCAACACCAACCGCGTCTTCTATTACTTCCGCGCCGCGCCCGGCGAGCGCCGCCTGATCTGGGGCGGACGCCGCGACCGCCTCGCTCCGCCGACGTCGCCGCGCGCCTACCGCCACCTCGCCCGCGATATGCTGCGCGTGTTTCCGGATGTCGACGCGGTCCCCGTCACGCACGGCTGGGACGGCATGATCGGCTACACCTATGACGAGGTGCCCCATCTCGGACGCACGGCCCAGGGCCTCCACTATGCCATCGGCTACTGCGGCACCGGCGTCTCCCGCGCCACCTACTTCGGCAACAAGATCGCGCTCCAGCTCTTGGGCCGGAGCGAGGGGCGCACGGCATTCGACGATCTCGCCTTTCCGAGCTTCCCCGCGCACGGGGTCGCCAAGCGCGCGGTGCCGGTTGTCGAGACCTGGTACCGCGTCCTCGACGCGACGAAACGCTGACTCACAAAAAAAAGACGTAGGGAGCAAGCCGCATGGCGAAATCATCGAAAAAGGCCCGCACCAACATCTCCTCGGGCGGCGCCTATGAATCCGTGTTCGGCTACTCGCGCGCCGTGCGCGTGGGGGACGATGTCCACGTCTCGGGAACCTGCGCGCCGGCGGCGCACGAGAAGAGCGACGCCTTCACGCAGGCCGTGGCGGCTCTCGACGTGATCGAGAAGGCCCTCGGGCAGGCGGGCGCGGGCGTCGAGCATGTCGTGCGCACGGTTGTCTATCTGCGCGACATCAACGATGCCGAGGACGTGGCGCGCGCCCACCTCGAGCGTTTCGACAAAGTCCGCCCGGCGAGCACGCTCGTGCAGGTCACGTCGATGCTGCGGCCGTGGCAGAAGGTCGAGATCGAAGCCTACGCTAAGGTGGACCCCCGGCCGTGACGGCGCGGGGGAAAGACGGCCTCAGTAGCCGTCGTCCCAGCCCTTGCGCGAGAGCAGCGGCGTGATGCGGCGCACGCCTACGCGCCGGTTGATCCACGAAGGCCCGTCGGTGAGCTCCTTGAGGTGCTCCTCGCCGTAGCCCTGCGTGGTGAGGTTCTCGGGCGGAATGCCGAACTCGTCGGAGAGCACCGCCGCGACCGTCTCCGCGCGGCGATCCGAGAGCGACAGGTTGTCGATCTCCGAGCCGACCGCGTCCGTGTGCCCCTCGATGAGGAACAGCTCGGTGGGCGAGCGGTCGAGGATGCGCTGTATGGCGCGCGCCATGTTCTCGAGCTTCGGATACTCGCTCGGATCCACATCCCAGGAGGCGAAGTCGAAGTTCACGGTGCTGAGGTCGACACGCCGCATGCGCTCGAGGATGCCGTAGTTCTGCCGCACCTCGTCGAGCGAGTAGCCATCACCCATATCTTCGATCGGCGGCGCATCGAGCGCCTCGTAGATGTCGTCGGGCGAAGCGCTGTCGTACTCGACGATGTAGCGATCGCGCGGGATGGACACCACCGGCGGCGGCAGGTCGACGTAGCGCACGTCGTAGGCGTCGCCATGGTAGGAGCGGCGGTCGTCGAAGAGCACGAACTCGCGCCCGTCGCGGTCCCTGCGGCTGCGCCGGATCACGCGGCCCTCGTCGTCCTGCAGCGCATAGATGAGCGCGCCCGCGAGCCCGGCGGTGACGATGAGCCAGGTGCCGTCCTTGCGCCTCTCGCGCTTGATCTCGCGCGCCTTGCGGAAGCGCGAGCTGTCGTCGTGGCGGATGTAGGTGCGGCCCTTGTCGCGCACGATGACGCGCTTGTCCGGCTCGATGACCAGATCGCGTGAGCCCGCCTCGCGCGACGTGCGCCCCTTGCGCAGCGCCTCGAACTTGCTGGCCTTCGCGGCCTGCCACTTCTCCGCGCGCTGGCCGCGCTGCTCTTGAGCCTGCTTGCGCGCGCGATCGAACTCGGTGTCGACCTTGGCGCGGTCGAACTTCCCGGCGCCGCGAGGGGTCTTGGACGCCTCGAGCTTGTCGCGGATGGCTTTCTCGCGCGCCGCAGCCGCGTCCTGCTTATCCTTGATCGCCTTGTCCTTGGCCTGCTGCGCCTCGAGCTGCTTGTCGCGGACGGCCTTCTCGCGGGCCGCCGCGGCGTCCTGCTTGTCCTTGAGCGCCTTTTCCTTGGCCTGCTGGAATTGCAGCTGCTTGTCCTTGAGGGCTTTCTCGCGGGCCGCCTGAGCGTCCTGCTTCTGCTTGAGGGCATTCTCCTTGGCCTGCTGCGCTTGCAGCTGCTTGTCCTTGAATGCTTTCTCGCGGGCGGCCTGAGTGTCCTGCTTCTGCTTGAAAGCCTTCTCCTTGGCCTGCTGGTATTGCAGCTGCTTGTCCTTGAGGGCCTGCTCGCGGGCGGCCTGAGAGTCCTGCTTCTGCTTGAGGGCTTTCTCCTTGGCCTGCTGCACTTGCTGCTGCTTGGCTTTCAGAGCCTGTTCGCGGGCTGCCTGATTTTCCTGCTTCTTCTTGGAAGCGTTTTCCTTGGCCGCCTTGATCTTCTCTTCGCGCGCGGCCTTCGCGGCCGCCTTTTTGGCTGCGGCCTCGGCTTTCTTGTCTTTGGGATCGACGTTCTGGTCTTTGGGATCGACGTTCTGGGCGAGCTGCACGCGAGGAGCGGCTGGTGCTGCGCTCGTGCCGCCGTGAATGGCCGGGGCGGAGATCGAGGAAAAAGACCCGAGGGCCACGGTGAGCACTGTGGACAGGGATGCGAGCAGGGCGCGGGAAGCGGTCATCGAAAAATCCAACTGTGGGGAGAGGAGCGCCTCGCACGCAAGACGGGCACGATCCCGGCGTGCCGGCGAGGCGACGAACGTCTAGGGTCCAAACCCGCGCAAATAAAGGCAAGAACGGGGCCGCGGGCCTCTCCTTGCCCGCTTCGGCCGCGCTGCCCGGCAACCTGGCATCGCGCGCGGCCGAGGCCGGAGCCTGACCTCGGAAGCCCTTGACGCCACGGCGCAACCTTGGCCAATGAGACCCAAGGGAGAACGCGTTGCAATGAGACTGGGCAGGTGCTGGACGGGCGTGGGCGCTGTGCTGCTCGCGATAGGGCTCGCGACCGCGGCCGAAGCCGCGAAATACTGCGCCGACCCCGTGGTGGAGAGCGGCGCTTATCCAGGCACCACCCAGGAGGAGGCTCTGCTCGCCGCGCAACGGGGATGGTCGTCCCGCGCTGCCACGCTCGGCCCGAACTATGAGAGGTGGGACAACGCCGACGACCGCGCGCTCTCATGCAGCAAGGAGCTCGACGGCACCTATCAATGCCAGGCCGCGGCGCGCCCCTGTCTGCCGGACGGCATGTCGCCGCTGAGCCTGCCTACGCTCTAGAGGTGCCGCGTCAGTGCAGCACGGCGCGGGTGGCGGGAGATGTGCGGCTGGCGATGCGCGTCGTCGCGAATGCGCAGCCGAAGCGGGCCGCCGCCCCGGCGAGGACGGGCGCATGGGTCCGCCGCGCGAACTCCGCCGCCGCCGCGTCGACATCGCTGCCGCTGCTGTCGCATCCGATACGCATGAGCGCGATGAGCTCCCACTCGTCCGCCGTCACCTTGCGCCGGCAGGTCTCGCAGAACGGTGACAGGTAGCCGAATCCGCCGCGCCGCTCGAGCCGCATGGCGCGAATGAGGGCGAGGATGCGCGACATGATCTCGGGCCCGGTGTCAGGCCCGTAAAGCGTTTCCGCCTGATGCATGGCACGGTCGAGAAAGTCGGCGCGGTTGTGCTCGTAGCTCATGCACGAGAGCCGCACGATGCCGAGCCAAGCGCGCTCGGCCTCGCCGAGAAGCTGGATGTTGGTCGATGCATGCTCGGTCATGCACATGCCTGCGCGCCCTATGCGAAAGCGAAAGGGGCGGCGGCGCCCGACCGATCTCGGAAGAACAACCGGAAGGGCTGGCCGCCGCCAACTTGGGAGCCCAGGCAGTGCGGGAGGAGTTCTGGGTCCCAAGAGCAATCTGCCGGACGCTGCGCGGCGCGCGTTGCCCGGCTGCCCGCAACGACGTGCGAGCTTGCGCACCATAGTAATCTTGAATTACATAGTCAACAAACAAACCACCGCAGGTGCCGCGACGCTGAAATGCCGGCGCCGCAGGCGGGACGAACTTTCATGTGGACCGATATGCCACCCGACGAAAGCCGCGACGAGAGCCATGAGAGCCGCGCCGGAGCGCGCCAGCAGGAGGAGACCGGGCCGCCTCCGCGCTACCGCGTGTCCGAGCTCATGCAGGGCCGGCGCGAGGCCATCATCGAGCACAACGGCGCCAACTATATCCTGCGCATCACGAGCAACGGGCGCCTCATCCTCACCAAATAGCGCACCCGCGCGCTCGCTCATCTGCCCGCTGCTGCGGGCCGGAATTCAGTGTAACTCTCGCGTCCTAGCGCCTCGGCCTGCAATCCTCCGATGCCATCCTCTTGGAGGCGCGTCCGACACGGCACTGTCATTCCCATGACGTACGGCGCGCTTCGGGCTACATCTCTGCGCCTTTGTGACAACGCCGAATTCCGTGAGGGAGGACGACCCGTGACCACGAGCGACAAACCGAGCCAGGCGCCGCGCCCCGAGACCATCGTGCTGCATGCGGGCTGGCGTGCGGACCCCGCGACCGGCGCCGTAGCGGTCCCGATCTACCAGACGACCTCCTACCAGTTTCGCGATGCCGAGCACGCCGAGAACCTCTTCGCCTTGAAGGAGCTCGGCAACATCTACACGCGCATCATGAACCCGACCACCGACGTGCTCGAGAAGCGCGTCGCGGCCCTCGAGGGCGGCGTCGCCGGATTGGCTCTCGCCTCGGGTCAGGCGGCATCCGCCTACGCCGTGCAGAACCTCGCCCGCGCCGGCGACAACATCGTGAGCTCGACCGACCTCTACGGCGGCACGTGGAACCTCTTCGCCAACACGCTGAAGGACCAGGGGCTCGAGGTGCGCTTCGTCGATCCCACGGATCCCGAGAACTTCCGCCGCGCCACCGACGAGCGCACGCGCGCCTACTACGCCGAGACGCTGCCCAATCCGAAGCTCGCCGTGTTCCCCATCGCCGAGGTGGCGGAGATCGGCCGCCCGCTGGGCATCCCGTTGATCGTCGACAACACCGCGGCACCCATCCTCTGCCGCCCGCTCGACCACGGCGCGGCAATCGTCGTCTACTCCTCGACGAAGTATCTCGGCGGCCACGGCAACTCGATCGGCGGCGTCATCGTCGACGGCGGCAACTTCGACTGGGCCGCCCATCCCGTGCGCCAGCCGGCGCTGAGCTCGCCTGATCCGAGCTATCACGGTGCCGTCTGGAACGAGGCGGTGAAGCCGCTCGGCCCGATTGCCTACATCATCAAGGCGCGCGTCACGCTGCTGCGCGATCTCGGCGCCGCACTCTCGCCCTTCAACGCCTTCTTGCTTCTGCAGGGCGTCGAGACGGTGCCGCTGCGCATCGCGCGCCATTCCGAGAACGCGGCCGCGGTCGCGGCCTGGCTTGTGAAGCACAAGGCCGTGACCCGCGTCATTCATCCCTCGCAGCAGAAAGGCGAGGTGCTGGCCCGCGCCAAGCGCTACCTCAAGGGCGGCGAGGGCGGCCTCGTCGGCTTCGAGCTCAAGGGCGGGCGCGATGCGGGGCGCCGCTTCATCGATGCGCTGAAGCTCTTCTATCACGTCGCCAACATCGGCGACGCGCGCAGTCTCGCCATCCATCCGGCCTCGACCACGCACTCCCAGTTGTCGGGCGACGAGCTCGCCGCGACGGGCGTCACGGAAGGCTACGTGCGCCTCGCTGTCGGCCTCGAGCACATCGACGACATTCGCGCCGACCTGGAGCAGGCGCTCGCCGCCGCAATGGCGTAGCGAGCAGTCGAACAGCCACTCACCGCATCGACACGCGAGATCGCGAGCCGGAAGCCCCTCACGGGCGTCTCCGGTCTCGCGTCTCGCTGGCCGGTGTGCATCGCTGGCGCCATGCCGCGAGCTTCCGCGTGCGTTCGGATTCGTATCAATATAAAGTTACAGCATGCGCCCGGAGCGCCGTCCTCGCCGATGCGGTCACCGCAGGTCCCGTGCTCGGCCCCACATCCCCAGCGGCAATATACTGAGGTAGTTATACGGCCGTAGGATAGCGTGCGGAACATTTGGGGATGCACCCCGGCGTGTTATGGATCAGTGGAGGCCCGGCAGTAGTTTGACGGATCGCCCCGGCGAGGACGAACGAATGTACGAGTGGAGCCAGCATGCATCGGCGAGAAACTTGCCCGTGGCCGCCCTCTACTCACGTCATCCCCTCGTGCTCGGATTGGCCTATCTCGCGGCCTACACGTTTCTCGATTGGATCAGCTACATCGCTCCGGTCGCGCCGGTCGGCATAACGCCGTGGAATCCCTCGACCGGGCTGAGCTTCGCCCTCGTGCTGCTGCTGGGTCGCGACTACATCCCCTGGCTCTTCATAGCGCCGCTCGTCGTCAATGCCTTCGTGCTCCATCTGCCGCTCCCCGCCGAGGTTCATCTCCTTGGCGCGTGCGTCGTCGGAGCGGGCTACAGCATCGCGGGCACCGTGCTGACGCTTCCGCGCCTCGGCTTCGATCGCACGTTGAGCGACAAGCGGTCGCTCGTGCTCCTCATCGCCGTCGCCGTGGTGAGCACGGCCGTCGTCGCCGTCACCTACGTCGGCCTGCTCGTGGGCTTTGGCCTTATCGCCTCCACCGACGTGGTCATGGCGACCGTGCACCAGTGGATAGGCGATTTGATCGGCGTCATCGTCATCACGCCGTTTCTCCTCATCCTCTCCACGCGCCGCCGCATACTCGTCCCCTCGATCGAGCTTGCCGCCCTGGTCGTGGCGCTCGCGTTGACGCTCGCCGCCGTCTTCGGCCTCTCCGACACCTTTCGCGTAAAGCAGTTCTACCTGTTTTTCCTGCCTGTCATGTGGATGGCCGTGCGCTTCGGGCTCGAGGGCGTGACCGCGGGTCTCGTGCTGACTCAGGTCGGCCTGATGTCCGCCATGCAGTACGCCGGCGTCGATTCAAGCGAGGTCTCGGCCTACCAGGCGCTGATGATCGTCCTCGCCTTGACCGGCCTCACCATCGGCGCGGTGGTGAGCGAGCAGGCGCGCACGCAAGCGCAACTCAGGCGCAACCAGGAGGCGCTCGAGCGTGCCGCGCGTCTCGACACCATGGGCGCTTTCGCCGCCGCGCTCGCCCACGAGATCAACCAGCCGCTGACCGCCATCGCCAACTACGCGCGCCTTGCGAAAATGGCCGTCGAAAGGGAGCCGGCCGACGCGGCGCAGGCCCGCGTCGCCGCAAGCCACGCCATCGTCCAGGTCGATCGCGCCGCCGAGGTGGTGCGTCGCCTGCGCGACTTCATCCAGCTCGGCCGCAACGAGATGCGCCCCCAGGGCGTGGCGGAGCTGATCCGCGAGGCCATCTCTCATTGCCGCTTCGAAATGCAATCGACGCATGTCGAGGTGGAGACGCGCGTGGCGCGCGCCGCGCCACCGGTGCTCTGCGACGGGCTGCAGATTCAGCAGGTGCTGGTCAACTTGATACGCAACGCCGCCGAGTCCATATCCGAGAGCGGGCGGGTCAACGGCCGCATCGTGATCGACGCCGACCTCACGGAGTCGGGCCGCGTTCTCGTGACGGTGCGCGACAACGGCCCGGGCTTCGATCCCGAGATCTTGGAGCGTGCCTTGACCCCGTTCACCACCACCAAGCAGGAAGGCCTCGGTCTCGGCCTGGCCCTTGCCCGCTCGACTGCGGAGAACCACGGCGGCCAGCTCGTGATTGAAAGCACTGGCGCCGGTGCCGCGGTTTCATTTACTCTGCCTGCAGCATTACAGCCGACTTTGCTCGAACAAACAAAGGGAACGCCGACGTGACTGTAGCTTTGATCGATGACGACGCCGCCGTTTTGCATTCGATGCGGCTCTTGATCGAGAGCCGCAATATTCCGGTCGCCTGCTATGAATCGGCCGAGGCTTTTCTCGACGACCTGCCGGGCTCGAAGCCGTCCTGCGTCGTGGCGGACGTGCGCATGCCGGGCATGACCGGGCTCGAGCTGCAGCGCGAGCTGAAGCACAGGAGGCACGAAGCACCCCTCATCCTGATCAGCGGTCACGCCGACGTGTCGATGGCCGTCGAGGCGTTGAAGGAGGGTGCGTTCGATTTCTTCGAGAAGCCCTACGACGGCGAGCGTCTGGCGACGAGTGTCCGCGACGCCGTGCAGAAGGGCCGCCGCCAGAGCACCGAGAACACCGAGCGCATCGACATCTCCGAGCGGCTCGCGGCGCTCTCGCCGCGTCAGCGCGAGGTGCTCGAGTTCGTCGCCTCGGGCATGTCGAACAAGCAGATCGCGGCCAAGCTCTCGATCAGCCCGCGCACGGTGGAAACCTATCGCGCCTGGGTGATGGAGCGCATGGGCGCCCAGAACGTCGCCGACCTCGTGCGCAAGGTGAGCGCGTTCCTGCCTGACGCGGAGAAGTAGGGCGCCGTTCCTGCCGCCCTGCGGAACTTCGCTGCAAATCGCGTGTTTGAGATGAGAAGACCCGGCCACCGGCCGGGTCGCACTCACTCAAGGAAAAACGCGGCCATGCGCTATGTTCTGCTGTGGGCTCTCGGCGTTCCGATCTCGGGCCTGATCGTGCTCCACCTTCTCGGCCTGATCTGACCCGCGGGAGCGACTCGATCGCGCTCTACGATTTGCGGCGCGTGGTGAAGCGCACGTTGCCGAGACCGGTGCCGATAGTGAGCGCGCCCCAGCGGTCGTAGGTGCGCATCACGGGGAGCTCACTCAGTCCCTGCACCACCGCGTCGTTGTGCATGACCACCGCCGTCTCGTGCTTGCCGATCTCCGGGATCGCCTCGCGGATCGCGGAGGCGAGGTTGAAGCTCTTGGTCTCCCAGTTGCCGGGCAGGTTCTGCGCTCCGGTCTCGATCGAGCCGTCCGGCCGGATGAGGCCGGGGCAGCCGACTCCGATCACGGGCGCCAGGTTGAGCTTCGCCTTTTCCGTCTTCTTGATGAGATCCCGCAGCATGTCGACCAGCCGCTCGACGGCCTCGTCGCGCTTCGTCTTCTCGTCGCCGTGCCGCCACAGCTCCGACTGCCACACCTTGGCCTTGTCGAGCTTCTTCGATTTTCTGAGGTTCGTCTCGACCACGCCCGCGCGAATGTTGGTGCCGCCGATGTCGACGGCGAGAATGCCGTCGAAGCCTTCGAGCGTCCACGACGGCATGAGGTGCGCCGCGCCGATTAGCCCCGCCTCGTCGGGATGGTTGCGGATCAGCTCGAGCTCGATCGGCACCTCTCCGGCCTTGAGCAGCATCTCCGTGCGTCCGATGGCGAGTTCGCCAACGCGACTCTGCCGAAAGCCGCCTCCGATGACGATCGCCTCCGTGTCGCGCCAGCTCGCCACCTTGAGGAAGCGGCGGATCACCCGCTCGAGCTCCTTCGCGAAGGCCTCGATGGCGCTATGCACGAGGCCCGCCGCCTCGGGATCGCCGTCCTTGAGTATCGCGTCGAGCTCCTGCTTGCTCACGTCCTCGGTCGGTTGATCGCCGAGCGGATCGGCGCCGATCTTGCGCAGGGGCTCGCGCCATTCCTCGATAATGTTGGCGAACGCGGCGCGGCTCGCGCGATCGCCGACGAACCCCTCCTCGTCGCGGATCTCGAGATTGTAGCTGTCGATCTCGACGCTCGGCAGCTGCTTGGCGCCGTGTTCGGTGATGACGGGCAAGGGACGCTCCTTCGCACGACAACGATACGGGCTCCCGGCGGAAACGCGCCGAAAGCCCTACACACCCCTTAAACGCGGGGCACCCGGGAAAGGTCTCGTGCGC